>JAUIBJ010000016.1 GCA_030428025.1 Alphaproteobacteria bacterium | reverse complement strand
ATGTCGAGCGTATAGGTGCCGCCGCCGTGGAAGACCCTGTTGAGGTAGTGATCCTGGTTGATGACCATCGCCGACATGTAGCGGTCGCCGACATCGGGAAGGGTGAAGGTGGCGCCCTTGCTGATATCGATGATCGCGGTGCTATAGAGCGTATCCCGGTTCGCGCTGATTGTCGTCTGAGCATCGACGGGCATCAAATCGCGGAAGTGGTAGAACTTGTTCACGCCACCGGCGAGGGCAACGTATTTGCCGAACTCGATGTCTGTCGCGGCACGGATAAAATTGTCGATGGTGACCGGGATCTCGCGGGCCTCGACCAGTCCGCTCAGACTGTCCTCAGCGAACTGGGCTGCGGCCGGCGCGGCAGACACCACTGCGAAAACGGTTGCGATGGCAACACTATGAAGTAACTTGTTCATTTCTTTCTCTCATCAATTATTGCTGCGAAAGTCGTGCCGGGATGCGTCGCTCATCTTTGGAACACAAACTGCGCGCCCAGCCGAAAACGCCATCCCTCGGGCCCGCCCGCCGGGCTCTCGGCCCAGTAGCCGACCCCGCCCGACAGGCTCACGGGACGACCACCCAGCATCACGAGTTTCGAGACGCCCGCGTTGACAGGAATCGTCCATGCATCGTTTTCCCAGTCGTAGGTCGCCTCGGTCTGGAGTGAGAACGTCCAAGCATCTTCGGTCGAGTACGACAGAAAAGGCTGCACGAAGGTCGTGTTGGTGGGCGTGGTCGGATTTTTCTCGATATCCCAGAGATGGTTGGTCAAGGCGCCATAGGTCCATGGGCCCGTCTGCTGGAGGACGATCCCCGTCACGCCTGCCGCCCATGTGTCTGTGGATACGTTGGACCCTGTTGGTATGCGAACGACCGGACCGACGCCCCAGGTCAACTCGGTATCGGTCGTCCGCGAGTACCATGCGCTGAACAAGATATCCCCGAAACCATTCTGGGAAGTGCCGGGAATGACGTCCTCCTGCCAGACATAGGGAATGATCGTGCGTGTTATGATATTCGCGCCGTCATCGAGCGCGAAGGGGATCACCGGCTGGAAGTTCAGGGTCGTGCGGGACCCATTGCCGGTCAGCCCGAGATTTTGGTCATAATTCAGCTGGAACGGAACCGAGATGATCGCAGCCAGCGGATTTGCGAGATCCTGAGCCAGGTCCGCCGCGTCCTGCGCGGCGGCTAGGGTTGGACCGAGAAGGCAGGTTGCAACGATCGTGGCACGCAAACCAAACGTCAACATCATGGCCCCCTCTGTCGGCTCGTTCATCGTCGGCAGCTATGCCGGCGTTCCGGCACCTTCTCGATCGATTACCAAGAGCTCCTGAAACTCAGAATACTCCAGCAAAGCATTTGCAGTCCCGGTCATTTTCCGACTAATTTCCATTATGCGACGCAACATGGTAAACATTGTCGAGTTCGCTCATGCGATCGAGTTGCTCGACAGTCTCGCGTCGCGGAGCGTCGTCGACGCTGCCCTTGAGGCGAACGGCCTCACGCGTGACGTGATGTCTGTGCGCACCAGTTTCGTGCCTTATGCCACCGAAGCCAAGCTGATCGAGTCGGTGGCGCGCGCGGTCGGTGACCGGCATCTCGGGGCACGCATTGGTCAGCTCTTCGACTATCGGTCCTATGGGGCGTATTCCCAGTTCGTGCTAAGCGCGCCTGATCTGGCAACGGCGCTTGAGCGGGGCCGCCGCGCTCTGGTGCTGACCCACCCGGCTTCCAGGATAGTTTTCTCGGAAACGGAGAACCATGTCCTCGTAGGCCGTTACTCCGAAGGCTTGTCGGTGGTCGGCCATCGGCATCTCGATGAGGGCTCGATATTCGTCATTGGCTATGTCGTCCGGCATTTCCTCGGGCCTGACTGGCACCCGGACTGGGTCGAAGTGCCGGATAGCGGCGATAAGGATATTGTTGCACTGGAGAAGATTTTTGGTGCGCCGGTCCGGACCGGTTCACTGGCCCCCTCCATTGCAATCCGGCGCGCTGACCTGCTGGCGGTCAACCCCGACCCCTCAACCACACGGGAACCGATTTCGCTTGATAGCCTGTCTCGGCTCATGGGCGTGCACCCAGTTCATGACCTGAGCGAAGTTGTCATCAGCCTTCTTGAAACGTGCTATGCGATCGGGGATCTATCGGTAGGAAAAGTGACCGAGCTTCTCGCAATCGAGGAACGGTCTCTCCAACGTGCCCTTCGCAAAGAGGGCACGTCGTTCCGTCGGCTCAGAAACTGCTTCATCGAACGAAAGGCACTGTCTCTGTTGAGCGAGACGGATATGCCGATCGAACAGATGGCCAAAAATCTATGCTATTCGGAAACCAAGAGTTTTCGCCGTGCCGTGAAAAGCTGGACAGGCGTCTCACCAACCGCCTTTCGGAAGTCAACCGGTGAACGGCTGGCCCCCGGGAAAACGTGACGGTCTGCTGCTGCTCGAGCATCAGGCCGCCTGGTCCCGCACACCCGACTTGTAACCTGCCTCTGGCATCGCATCCGCAACGCATGGCGGCAATGCGTGCTGCGTCCGCAACATACCAAGGTCGGGCTCAAGGTCGGCTCAGAGCCGTTTCCGCCTGCTTCAGGTCGGCCTAAGGTGAGCTTCACCCCTTAAACACAGATACCCTTGAAAGGAACAAAATGAATCTTGAACGCGCCATCGAGATTGCCGCCACTGCGCATAACGGGCAAACTGACAAGGCGGGCGCGCCCTACATTCTCCACCCGCTGCGTGTGATGTTGGCTTGCGAGGGTCAAGCCGCACAGATTGTCGCGGTTCTGCACGATGTTATCGAGGATACCGACTGGACGCCCGATGCCCTGCGCGCGGAAGGTGCCTCTGATAAAATCCTCGCCGCACTGGATACGGTGACGCGCCGCGAAGACGAAACCTATTCGGAGTTCATCGAACGCGCTGCCAGGAACGAAATCGGTCGTGCGGTGAAGATTGCTGACCTTCACGACAACCTGGACCTGTCGCGGATCGCCCAGCCCACCCAAGCAGATTTTGCGCGCATGGAGCGCTACCGCGCCGCCTTGCGACGCTTGGAGGGTCGGCACCCCGAACGTGCTGAAGATTGACAGGATCGACCCTGCCGCCACTCGGCCCACCGCTTGTCCGAGACAACGTCGCCACCGATGCCCTGGCTCAGGCAATGTCCCGCGCGGTGCCGCGCGCCCTCCCCTATTCCAGCGGCGCGGCGCCGCCCTCTTCGGTTCGCCGGGCGATATACTCCTCCAGCCGGCCCGCGGCTTCCCCGGCCCCGGGCGGCGGGATGAAGCCCGCCAGCACCTCCTGCCAGATCGCCGTGGCGCGTTCGGCGGAATCCTTCGCGCCGGCCTCGGTCCAGCTACCGAAATTCGTCAGGTCCGCGACCAGCGGCTGATAAAACGCGGTCTGATAGCGCTCCATCGTGTGCTCCGCGGCGAAGAAATGCCCGCCCGGGGCCACCTCTGCCAAAGCGTCGAAACCGATCTCGGCCTGGGTGGCCTCGGTCGGCAGGGCCAGTTCCGCCAGACCTTGCAGCACCTCAAGATCGTTGATGAACTTCTCCAGCCCGAAGGTCAGCCCGCCTTCCAGCCAGCCTGCCGCATGCACCGTCAATGTGGCATTGGCCAGACACGCCCCCCAAAGCCCCATGGCGTTCTCGCCCGCCGCCTGCATGTCGCAGGTGACCGAGGCGGAGCCGGCGGCCGAGCGCCAGGGCAGACCGATATGACGGGCAAGCTGGCCCGCGCCCAATTGCATCTTCACATGCTCCGGCGTGCCGAAGGCCGGCGCGCCCGATTTCATGTCGACGTTCGAGCTGAACCCGCCATAGCTGACCGGTGCACCGGGCCGGGCGAGCTGAGCCAGAACGATCCCGGCCAGCGCCTCGGCATGCTGCAGGGTCAGCGCGCCCGCCACGGTCACCGGGGCCATGGCCCCCGCCAGGCAGAAGGGCGTGACGATCGTCATCTGGCCCGCGCGGGCGAAGTCGATGATGCCCTGCGCCATCGGCTTGTCGAGCATACGCGGGCTGTTGGAATTGATGACAGTCATCGCCCAGACGCCATCTTCGAAGTCGTCCTCGGATAGGTCGAGGCCGAGGCGGATCATCTCGAACCCCTCGTGCACCTGTCCGCGGCCGCGCGCGTAAACGAAGAGCGGCTTGTCGCAGAGCGCCATCTGCGCACGCATGGTGGCATAGTGGCGCAGATGCACCGGCACGTCCTGCGGCTCGACCGAGGGACCCAACTTGTGGATCACCTCGAAGCTCTGCTGCAGCTTCAGCGCCGCCTCGAAATCATTCAACGTGCCGGGGCGGCGACCGCCCGCCCGGTCGGTCACGTTGGGACAGCCCGCACCGGCGGCGAAGATCATCGCGCCGGGCTCGTAGCGATGCTCGCGCTCGGGGTTGGGCGCGCGCATCCGGATCGAGGCGGGCGCGGTGCGCAGAGCCTCCGCGACGATGTCGCGGCCGATGAAGACCATATCCTCCGCCACCCGCGCGCCTCCCGATTCGTAGACCTTTTGCGCCTCGGGCAGCAGCACCTTGATGCCAAGCTCCTCCAGCACCCGAAGGGCGGTTTCGTGGATTGAGGCGACCTCGTCGTCGGAAAAGATTGGCTGCGGCGCAAAGGGGTGACGCAGCCGGCGATAGGTGGCGCTCCCCAGAGGCACCACGCCCGCCGCCGCCTGTTTACGCTTGCGGGTGCTGCCGCTTCTGCGCTGTCTTTCCCTTACCATGTCCTGATCCCTTTCGCCGCGGCTTCCCCCTTGCATAGACCGATCCCAAGCCCCGCGACAATCGCCGTTGCCCCGGCGGAAAGACGGAAGAATTACTTCAAGGTTGAAATTTCAAGCTTGAAATATCATTGTCATTCCGCCTATCCTTCCCAAAGCGCAAGCGGGAGAAGCCCAATCAACGCATTGACGTCGCCAAGGCGTCCTGCTCAGAGTTGGGAACCTGCTACAGGAACCGGCTGTCCCGCCTCTCGCCGCATGTGCGGGCGGGACGGACGCCAGATGCAAAAGGCGCCCCTCGAAGGCGCGAACAGGGAGAAAAACGATGAAAAAACTTGGAACAACACTGGCCGCGGGCCTAATGGGCCTTGGCACCTCGGCAGCGGCCGAGGTGGAGGTCGGCATGATCGTCACCCTTTCCGGTCCGCCCGCGGCGCTTGGCCAGCAGGCGGTGGACGGCTTCAAGCTGGCGCTCGACGAACTCGACGGCAAGCTGGGTGGCGAGGAGGCCACGCTCATCGTCGAGGATGACGAGCTCAAACCCGAAGTGGCGCTTGGCAAGGCCAATGCGCTGGTGGAAAGCGAGGAGGTCGATTTCGTCGTCGGCACGATCTTTTCCAACATGCTGCAGGCGATCTTCCGCCCGGTGGTGGAATCCGAGACCTTCCTGATCAGCCCCAATGCCGGTCCCTCGACCTTCGCGGGCCGGAACTGCAACCCGCATTTCTTCGTCACCTCCTACCAGAACAACCAGAACGCCGAGGTGATGGGCGCCCATGCGCAGGCCGCCGGCTATGAAAAGGTCTTCATGATCGCGCCCAACTATCAGGCCGGCCGCGACAACATGGAAGGCTTCCGTATGCATTACGAGGGCGAGATCGTCGACGAAGTCTATGTGCCGCTAGGCCATCAGGACTATTCGGCCGAGATCGCCCGCATCGCCACCTCTGAGGCCGACGCCGTCTTCGCCTTCACGCCGGGCGGCATGGGCGTGCGCTTCGTTCGCCAGTTCCGCGACGCGGGGCTTGCCGACCGGATCCAGTTCATGTCGGTCTTCACCACCGATGAAACCACCCTGCCCGCCCAGAAAGACGCCGCAGAGGGCTTCATCGCCGCGGGCAACTGGGCACCGGATGCCGAGAACGAGGCCAGCCAGGCCTTTGTGGCGGCCTTCGAGGAGAAATACGGTTACGTTCCGGGCGGTTACGCCATGCAGGCCTATGACGCGGCGATGCTGATCGACAGCGCGGTTGCCGCGGTGGGCGGCGATCTTTCCGACAAGGACGCCGTGCGCGCGGCGTTGGAGGCCGCAGATTTCACCTCGCTGAGAGGCGATTTCACCTTCAACACCAACCATTATCCCAAGCAGGACTTCTACCAGCTGTCCGTCAAGCAGCGCGAGGACGGCGCCTGGATCACCTCGATGGGCGATCTGGTCTTCGAAAACTACGGCGACAGCTTCGCCGAAGAGTGCAGCATGTAACTGCGACCGGCAGGGCCGGCCCCCGGCCCTGCCCCCTCCGGGCGCGCGGACCCTTTCCATGTCGACAACCCTGATCCTCATCCAGATCCTGAACGGGCTGCAGCTGGGCGTGATCCTGTTCCTGATCGCCGCCGGGTTGACGCTGGTCTTCGGGGTGATGGGCTTCATCAATCTCGCCCACGGCGTGCAATACATGCTGGGCGCCTATCTGGCCGTGGCGCTTTACGGGCTGACCGGCAGCTTTCTGGCCGCGCTGGTGCTGGCCCTGCCTCTGGCACTCCTGCTGGGGCTGGTGCTGGAATTCCTCGTGTTCCGACATCTCTATGACCGTGACCACCTTTCCCAGGTGCTGGCCACCTTCGGCGTGATCCTCTTTCTCAACCAGTTGATGAAGGTGATTTTCGGGCCGGCCTCGCTGTCGGTGCCGCCGCCCGCGTTTCTCGATTTCTCCTTCACGCTGGTGGACGGGCTGCTTTACCCCGCCTACCGCGTGGCGCTGATCGTTGCGGGGCTGCTGGTGGCGGTGGGCCTCTGGCTCGTGATCACCCGCACCCGGGTCGGCATGCTGATCCGCGCCGGCGCCACCAATCCCGACATGGTCTCGGCGCTTGGCGTCAACGTGCGCCGCCTGTTCCTCGTCGTCTTCGGCTTCGGCGCGATGCTGGCGGGCTTCGCGGGCGTAATGGCCGCCCCCATCTTCTCGGTCGAGCCGGGCATGGGCGACAACCTTCTGATCGTGGCCTTCGTGGTGATCATCATCGGCGGTGCCGGCTCGATCCGGGGCGCCTTCGTCGCCGCCCTGCTGGTGGGGCTGGTGGACACGCTGGGCCGCACGCTCGTCACCGACGGGCTGCGCCTGATCATGGACCCGTCCTCGGCCAACCAGATCGGCCCGGCGATCGCGTCGATGCTGATTTACGTGCTGATGGCGCTGGTGCTGTTCTGGCGGCCCGAGGGGCTGTTCGCGGCCAAGGTCAGCCGATGACAAGCCAGGCCGATCCGCAGGCAACGACCGCCTCCCCCAGGGCGCCGCTGGTGATCGCGGGGCTGCTCTTTGCCGTGCTCGCCGCCATCCCGCTCCTCAGCGAGCTGTGGGGGGGCGCCTGGCTGACCTCGCTCGCCGTGCGAGCCATGATCCTGGCGATCGTCGCCATATCGCTCGACCTGCTGATGGGCCATGGCGGCATGGTCAGCTTCGGCCACTCCGCCTTCGTGGCCATCGGGGCCTATGCCTGCGGCATCATGCTGACCGAGGGCGTCTATGAAATGGCGCTGATCCTGCCTGTGGCGATCGCCGCGGCGGGGCTTTTCGCGCTGGCCTCCGGCGCGATCTGCCTGCGCACCTCGGGCGTCTCCTTCATCATGATCACGCTGGCCTTCGGGCAGATGGTGTATTTCGCTCTGGGCTCGCTGGCGCAATACGGCGCCGATGACGGGCTGACCCTGTGGTCGGGGCCCGATTTCCTCGGCACCCGCTGGCTCAATTCCGACATGGGCGTCTATATCACCGTCTTCGCCGTGCTGCTGGGGACATGGGCGCTGGTCCACCGGATCGTGCAGTCGCGCTTCGGCCGGGTGCTGCGGGCGGCGCGGCAGAACCCCACGCGGGTGGCCTCGATGGGCTATTCGGTCTTCCGTTACCGGCTCACCGCCTATGTCATCGCCGGTATCATCGCCGCCATCGCCGGCGTCCTTTGGGCCACGCATGCCGCCTTCGTCTCGCCTTCGCTTGGCGCCTGGCAGCGCTCGGGCGACCTGATCGTGATGGTTGTTCTGGGCGGCATGGCAACGCGCAACGGCGCGCTCGTCGGCGCGCTGTTCTTCATCCTGATCGAGGAGACGCTCTCGGCCATCACCCATGACTGGCGGCTGATCTTCGGGCCCCTTCTGGTGCTGATCGCGCTTTACGCGCGCGGCGGGCTGGTGGGGCTTCTCGACCGTATCCGGGGGCCGGCATGAGCGAGGTGGTTCTGGAACTCAAGGGGCTGAGCAAGGCCTTCGGCGCGCTGGTGGTCACCGACCGGGTCGACCTCGATCTGCGGCGCGGTGAGTGCCACGCGCTCATTGGCCCGAACGGCGCGGGCAAGTCGACGCTCATCCACCAGATTTCCGGCCTGCTGAAACCCGATGCCGGCCGTATCGCCTTCGAAGGGCGCGACGTGACCGGGCTTTCCCAGGCCGAACGCGCGGTGGCGGGGCTCGGCCGGTCCTTCCAGATCACCTCGATCCTGCCGGAATTCACCGTGCTGGACAATGTGGCGCTGGCCGCGCAGATGCGGGCGGGCTCGAGCATGCGTTTCTTTGCCCGGGCCGACCGCGAAGAGCCGCTGAACCGGGCCGCGCAGGAGGCGCTGAACCGGGTCGGGCTCGGCGACCGGGCGGGCATCGTCGCCGGGGAACTGGCCTATGGCGAAAAGCGGCTGGTGGAGCTCGCCATCGCCATTGCCGGCAAGCCCCGTGCCCTGCTGCTGGACGAGCCGATGGCGGGAATGGGCCGGGCCGAAAGCGAAAGCTTGACCGAAACGCTGCTTGAGCTGAAGGCGCAGTATCCCATGCTGCTGATCGAACATGACATGGAGGCGGTCTTCCGTCTGGCTGACCGCGTCTCCGTGCTGGTCGCGGGCGCCATCGTCGCCAGCGGCACTCCCGACGAGGTGCGCGCCGATCCCAAGGCACGTGCCGCCTATCTGGGCGACGACCATATCGAGGGCGCGGCATGAGCCTTCTGTCGCTCAAGGGGCTGACGGCCGGCTACGGTTCGGCCCAGGTGCTCTTCGGAATCGACCTGGAGATCGGCGAGGGTGAGGTCGTCACACTGCTGGGCCGAAACGGCATGGGAAAGACCACCACCGTGCGGGCCATCATGGGACTGATCAAGCCCTGGGCCGGCGAGGTGTGGGTCGAGGGACGCAACTATGCCGGCGCCCCGCCCTACGAGATCGGCCGCGCCGGGGTTGGGCTGGTTCCCGAGGGACGGCAGGTCTTTCCGACGCTGACGGTCGAGGAAAACCTGCTTGCCGCCGCCAAGATGCCCGAGGGGCGCGACCGGTGGGATCTGGCCTCGGTCTACGGCTTCTTTCCACGGCTGAAGGAACGGCGCACCCATCTGGGCGCCCAGCTTTCGGGCGGGGAACAACAGATGGTGGCCATCGCCCGCGCGCTGATGACCAACCCGCGCCTGCTGATCCTCGACGAGGCCACCGAGGGGCTCGCCCCGCTCATCCGCGAGGAGATCTGGACGCGGCTCGCCACGCTCAAGGCGGAAGGCGAGGCGATCCTGCTGATCGACAAGAACGTCGGCGCGCTCGCCCGGCTGGCCGACCGCCATTACGTGATCGAGAAGGGCGAGATCGTCACCACCGTCGCCGCCGAGGAGTCCGGGCAGGACACGGCCCGCTTGCTGGAACGTCATCTGCATCTATGATGCGAAAAAACGAGGGAGACCGAGACCATGACACTGACCCCCGGAATCACCGCCGAGAAAGACGGGCTCGACGGCCTGGCCTGGAATGTGGTGGGCCATACCTACACGCCCAAGCTTCTGTCGGAAAACGCCTTTGTCTGGCATGCCGACATCCCCGCCGACACCTTCGTGCCGCCCCATATTCACCCCACGCAGGACGAATGGATCTGCATGCTGGAGGGCGAGCTGGAGGTGGAGTTCGGCGCGGACAAGCATGTCGCGAAAGCGGGCGACACGGTACGGATGCCCATGGGCGTGGCGCATGGCATCTTCAACCGCTCCGGCAAGACGGCCACCTGCCTCTTCGGTGTCGCGCCGTCGCGCAAGCTGTTCGAGCTGTTCGGCAAGCTCGACGGCGTGACAGACCCCGAGGAACTGGTGCGCATCTCGGCCGAACACGAAGTGGATTTCCTGCCGCCACCGGCGTGAAAAACGTTCCCGGGCTCACACAGCCGACAAGAGCGCAGCCACGGCCCGCGTGATCTGGTCGCGCGTCATGGGCAAAAAAACCGCACGCTCCCCGGTTTCGCCAGGGGAGCGCGTTTTGCCGTGCCCGCCATCTGCGCCGGCGTTTGCGGCTGGAAGACGTTTTCCGCGCGGAAAACGGACAAGAAAATGCGCATTTTCTTGCCCCGGAATTTGCGCAAATTCCGGTCGCGCCAAGGAGCAGCGGCGCGCATGAGCGTTACCGCCCTGCAACCTGCAGCCGTTCGTAATCGCCCACGATGGCGCGTAACTCCTCTTCGGAGGCCACGTCGTGAACATCCGTATAGCCTTCCGGCGCGCGGTCCTCGACGAAGTCGATCACCCCTTCCGGCCCGCCCTTGCGGTTCGCCGCCACGATGGCGGCGGTGGCCGGGCGGCGCACGCTGTCATAATCCGCAAGCGCCGCCACCATGTCGCTCCCTTCCGCCAGCCGGTCGGCGAGATCGCGGGCATCGAGAATGGCCTGGCTCGCCCCGTTCGAGCCGACCGGGTACATCGGATGCGCCGCATCGCCCAGCAGCGTCACCCGCCCATGCGTCCAGCGCGGCAGCGGATCGCGGTCGCACATCGGGTAGACGAAGATCTCTTCTGTCGCGCGGATCAATGCCATGATGTCCATCTCGGGGATCCACAGATGCCCCTCGGCCATCTTCAGCGCCTCTTCCACCGGCGCCTTGCGCGACCAGTCCTCGCGCGCCGGGATGGGGGTCGTGGCATCGCCAACCTTCGAACACACCACCCAGTTGGTCAGCGCCTCGCCGGGGCGGTCGGGGTCGTGGGCGATGGGGTAGAGCACCAACTTGTGCTTGAACCCGCCCGCCACGATCATCGACGCGCCGTCGAGGAATTGCGGCCACCAGGCGGCGCCGCGCCACATCAGCACGCCGTTCCAGGCGGGCGGCCCCTGATCGGGGTAATACTGTGCGCGCACGGTGGAATGGATACCGTCGGCCCCCACCAGAACATCGCCGGTTTCCTCGTGCCGGGTGCCGTCGCGCGCCTCGAACACCGCCCTGACGGCCTCGCCCGTGTCTTCAAAGGACACCAGCCGCCGGTCGCACTGTACCGCCCCCTCGCCCATGCGCTCCACCACCGCGTCATGGATGACCGTCTGCAACCGGCCGCGGTGGATCGAGAATTGCGGCGCGTCGAGCCCGGCCCAGAGCCCACGCGGCTGCGCCACGATGTCGAGCCCCTGACCCGTCTTGTAGATCAGCCGCCGGGTGCGGATCGCGACTCGGTCCAGCGCGGGCAGAAGCCCCAGTTCCTCCAGCTCGGCAATCGCATGGGGCAGCGTGTTGATGCCCACACCCAACTCGCGGATCCGGCCCGACTGTTCGAAGACCTGCGCCCTTATCCCCCGCGCCTCCAGCATCAGCGCCAGTGTCAGCCCGCCGACACCGCCGCCTGCGATCAGAACCTTCATGGCCTGCCTCCCCCTATCCGTTCCCTAGCCGTTCCGGGACAGCACCGCCGTCGCCTCGATTTCCACCAGCGCCTCGTCCTCGATCAAGCCAGCCACGACGACCATTGCCATGGCTGGGAAGTGCCGGCCCATGACCCGGCGATAGGCTTCGCCCATCTCGCGCTGGCGGGCAAGATACTCTTTCTTGTCGGTCACGTACCATGTCAGCCGGGTGATGTCCTCGGCCCGACCGCCCGCTTCCTCGACCACGTCCAGCACGTTGCGCAGCGCCTGCTCGGTCTGGCCGACGAAATCATGGGCCTCGAAACGCTGCTCGGCCGTCCAGCCGATCTGCCCGCCCACGTAAAGCGCGCCGCCTTCCGTCATGATGCCGTTCGCGTACCCTTTCGCCGGCGCCCAGCCCTCGGGCGAAATCACTTGATGTGCCATTCAATCCTCGCTGTCCAGAAAATCGCTCAGCGCCTGCCGCAGATCGGCGGGCCATTCCTTGGGCCGTCCGTTTTCGCCCACCAGAACCATGGTTGCGCGATAGGTCATCCGCACTTCGTCGCCGCTGGTGGTCAGAAGCCGCAGCGTGGCGCTGGTGCGGCCGATCTTCTCCACCCAGAGCGAAAACCGAACCCTGTCGCCATGCCGCGAGGGGTGCGGAAAGCCGGCCTCGATCTGCACGGTGGGAATGGCGCCGTGCTGGTGGAAATGTTCGAAGGGAAAGCCGATCGCGTCGAAGAACTCCTCGACCACATCGTTCATCATCTCGAAGAAACGCGGGAAGAAGACCAGTTCGGCCGGGTCGCAATGCTTGAACAGGATCTTGGCATCACGGGTGAAGGCGCAGGCGGGGGCAGTCATGCGTCGTCTCCCCTCAGGCGGAAGCGCTGGATCTTGCCGGTCTGCGTCTTGGGCAGGCTGTCGCGGAACTTGACGGCACGGGGATATTTGTAGGGGGCGATGGTGGCCTTCACATGGTCCTGCAGGGTTTTCACCATCAGCGCGTCTCCCTTCAACCCCTCCGCCAGCACCACATGCGCCTCGACGATCTGGCCGCGGTCCTCGTCCGGCGCGCCGATCACGGCGCATTCCACCACCGCCTCATGCGCCAGAAGGGCCGCCTCAACCTCTGGTCCGGCGATGTTGTAGCCCGACGACAGGATCATGTCGTCGTTGCGGGCGGCGAAGTGGAAATAGCCGTCTTCATCCACCAGAAAGGTGTCGCCGGTGATGTTCCA
Source organism: Alphaproteobacteria bacterium (assembly GCA_030428025.1). GTDB lineage: Bacteria > Pseudomonadota > Alphaproteobacteria > Rhodobacterales > Rhodobacteraceae > Roseovarius. The sequence continues at coordinate 4,310 of JAUIBJ010000016.1, read as the reverse complement.
GCCGTTCTGCACGTAATCCGCCTGCCGCGCATCGGCCATGTAGCGACAGCCGGTCGGCCCGCGCACCGCCAGCCGGCCGGGGGTGTCGGGCGGCAGGTCGTTGCCTTCGCCATCGACGATCTTCGCCTCATATCCCGTCACCGGGCGCCCTGTGCAGGCGGGCTTGTGATCGTCGAAACGGTTGGAGATGAAGATATGCAGCATCTCGGTCGAGCCGATCCCGTCGAGCATCGGTTTGCCGGTCTTCTGCATCCATTCGTCATAGACCGGGGCCGGCAGCGTCTCGCCCGCCGAGACGGCGGCGCGCAGGCTGGATAGGTCGGCGCCCTCGTCCATCGCCCGCAGCATCGCACGATAGGCGGTGGGCGCGGTGAAACAGACGGTGGCGCGGTATTTCTCGATGATCTCGATCATGTTGGGGGGCGAGGCGGTTTCCAGCAGCGTGGCCGTCGCGCCGAAGCGCAAGGGGAACACCGCAAGGCCCCCCAGACCGAAGGTGAAGGCCAGAGGCGGGGAGCCTATGAAGATGTCCTCGGGCGTGACCCCCAGAACCTCTTTCGCATAGCCGTCCGCGATGATCAGCAGGTCACGGTGGTAATGCATCGTGGCCTTGGGGCTGCCCGTGGTGCCGGAGGTGAAGCCCAGAAGCGCCACATCCTCGCGCGCCGTTTCCACCGCGTCGAAGGTGACGGGCTTTTCCAGCGCCAGCCGGTCAAGCTCGGCATCGTGGTTCGATGTACCGTCGAAGCCCACCACCGATGTGAGGAAGTCCGACCCCTTGGCGCAGGTCACCATCTCCTCCATCAGCCGCGTGTCGCAAAGCGCATGGGTGATGCGGGCCTTGTCGACGATCTGGGTCAGTTCCCCCGCCCGCAGCATAGGCATGGTGTTCACGACCACCGCGCCCGCCTTGGTGGCCGCCAGCCACGCCGCCACCATCGCCGGGTTGTTGGCCGAACGGATCAGCACGCGGTTGCCCGGCTTCACCTTCAGATCCTCCACCAGCACATGGGCGAGCCGGTTGGTCCAGTCGCTGAGTTCCTTGTAGGTGCGCCGCCGCCCGTTGCCGATCAGCGCAGTGCGGTCGCCGAAACCGCGCTCGACCATGCGGTCGGTCAGCTCCACCCCGACATTCAGCTTTTCGGGATAGTCGAAGCCGTCCAACAGGAAAACGGGCTGCGCCTCTTCCGGCGGCAGGTTGTCGCGTGTGAAGGTATCGACATGGGCCGTGTAGTCAGACATGGGTCATCCCCCCTTCAACTGGTCGAGCGTCTGGCGCGCGATGATCACGCGCTGTACGTCCGACGCCCCTTCATAGATGCGCAAGGCGCGGATATCGCGATAGAGCGACTCCACCGTCTCTCCCACGCGCACGCCATCGCCGCCATGCAGCTGCACCGCCCGGTCGATGACGCGTTGCGCCTGCTCGGTGGAAAAAAGCTTGGCCATCGCAGCCTCGCGGCTGACCCGCGGGGCTCCGCTGTCCTTGGTCCAGGCGGCGCGGTAGACAAGCAGGGCGGACGCGTCCACGTCGAGCGCCATGTCGGCGATATGGCCCTGCACCATCTGCAAGTCACAGAGCGGCGCGCCCTGGATATGGCGGGCGGTGACGCGGGCCACCGCCTCGTCGAGCGCCCGGCGGGCAAATCCCAGCGCGGCGGCGGCCACGGTGGTGCGGAAGACGTCGAGCACCGACATCGCGACCTTGAACCCCTGCCCCGGCGCGCCGATCATGTTTTCCGCCGGCACGCGGACGCCCGTGAAGCGCAGCCTTGCCAGCGGGTGCGGCGCGATCACCTGCAGCCGCTCCACCACCTCGAAACCGGGCATGTCGGGCGTGACGATGAAGGCAGACAGCCCCTTCGCCCCCGGCGCCTCGCCCGTCCGGGCGAAGACGGTGTAAAGATCGGCGATCCCGCCATTGGAAATCCACGTCTTCTCTCCGTCGAGGATATAGTCGCCGCCGTCCTTCGTGGCCGTCATCGTGGATGCCGCCACGTCGGAACCCGATTGCGGCTCGGTCAGCGCAAAGGCCGAGATCGCCCGGCCCGTGGTGGTCAGCGGCAGCCAGGCCCGTTTCTGCGCCTCCGAGCCGAAAAGCGACAGCGCCCCGGTGCCGAGGCCCTGCATGGCGAAGGCGAAATCCGCGAGCCCGTCATGGCGCGCCAGCGTCTCGCGCGAGAGCGCCAGGGTGCGCACGTCGAGCGGGGCGCCATCGACGCTGGCCGTGGGTGTCAGCCAGCCACCGGCGCCAAGACCCGCCACCAGCTTGCGGCAGGCGGCGTCGGTGTCGGCATGGTCGACCTTAAGCCCTTCACACCAGCCTTCCAGCCCCTCCGCATGGGCCTTGTGGCGAGGCTCGAAGAACGGCCAGTCAAGATAGCTGCGATCGGGCATCAATCCCCCTCGAAGACCGGTTTTTCCTTGGCGACGAAGGCGTTGTAGGCGCGCACGAAATCCTCTGTCTGCATGCAGATCGCCTGGGCCTGCGCCTCCGCCTCGATCGCCTGTTCGATCGACATCGCCCATTCCTGCGCCAGCATCGTCTTGGTCATCATATGCGCGAAGTTCGGGCCGGCGGCGATGCGGCGGGCCATCTCCATCGCCTGGCCCTCAAGCTCCTCCTGCGATACCAGCCGGTTGAAGAAGCCCCAGGCCTGCCCCTCCTCGGCGCTCATCGCCCGGCCGGTATAGAGCAGCTCCGCCGCCCGCCCCTGCCCGATGATCCGCGGCAGGATCGCACAGGCGCCCATGTCGCAACCGGCAAGCCCCACCCGGGTGAAGAGGAAAGCCGTCTTCGCCTGCGGCGTGGCGATCCGCATGTCGGACGCCATGGCGATGATCGCCCCCGCCCCGGCACAGACGCCATCGACCGCCGCGATGACCGGCTTGCCGCAATTCACCATCGCCTTGACCAGATCGCCCGTCATCCGGGTAAAGCGCAGAAGCTCCTTCATGCTCATCTTCGTCAGCGGCCCGATGATCTCGTGCACGTCGCCGCCCGAACTGAAATTGCCGCCATTGGGCAGAAAGACCACCGCCTGCACGTCATCGGCATAATGCAGTTCGCGGAACCAGTCTCGCAACTCGGCGTAACTCTCGAAAGTCAGCGGGTTCTTCCGCTCGGGCCGGTCGAGCGCCACGCGCGCGATGCCGTCCTCGATGCTGCACTGGAAATGGGTCACGTCGCTACGCATCGTCCTGTCCTTCCGCAAGGGCGTGTTTCAACATGTCGGCGATCATCGCGGCCTCTTCGCCTTCGAGCCCGCCAAGGATGTCATGCACCCAAAGCTCGTGCGCGGCGGCCTGTTCCTCGAACTGTTCCGCGCCCCGCGCGGTAAGCCGCACCATCGCCGCGCGCCGGTCGCCGGGCACGGGCACGCGACGGGCGAGGCCATCCTCGGCCAGCCGGTCGACGATGCCCGTCACATTGCCGTTCGAGACCTTCAGCGCGCGGGACAGTTCGCTCATCTTCATGCCGTCGCGATACCGATGCAGGGCCGACATCACGTCGAAGCGCGGCAGGGTGGTGTCGAACTCCCGCCGCAGCCGTTCGCGCAACTCGGCCTCGACCATCCGCTGCACCTTGAGGATGCGCAGCCAGAGCCGCAGGCTCTGTTTGGCGGCCGGGCTGCGGGCCTCTTTCGGGCGCGGGTGGGTCATACCTCGCCCCCCGATAGCGCCAGCGCATGCCCGCTCACAGAGGCAGCGGCATCCGAGCAGAGCCAGAGCGCGGCGCCCGCCACCTCGCCCGTCCCGACAAAGCGTTTCTGCGGGTTGCCGGCGACAAGCCGGGCGCGCGCCTCGTCTTCCGTCTTGCCGGTCTTGGCGGTGATGGCCTCGATGGATTTTGCCAGAAGCGGCGTGTCGATGAAGCCGGGGCAGATGGCGTTGACGGTCAGCCCGCTGCGGCCCAGCTCCTGCGCCAGCGCGCGGGTGAGGCCGACAACACCATGTTTCGCGGCGCAATAGGGCGCGACATAGGGGTAGCCTTTCAGCCCGGCGGTGGAGGCTATGGCGATGAGGCGGCCCCAGCCGGCCTGGGCCATCTCCTCATGGGTCGCCTGCCAGAGGTGGAAGACGCCTTCGAGGTTCACCGCCAGCGAGGCGCGGAAATCCTCCGGTTTTACCTTGCGGAAGGGCGCCGACGGCGCCGCTCCGGCATTGGCGATGGCGATGGCGATGGCGCCCTGCGCCTCCCGCGCCTGATCCAGGGCCGCATCGAGGCTGTCGCGGCGGGTCACATCCGCGGTCAGGGCAAGCGCGCCCGTCTCGTCCGCCACCTGCTTCAGGGGCGCATAGCTGCGACC
>JAUIBJ010000549.1 GCA_030428025.1 Alphaproteobacteria bacterium | reverse complement strand
ATCACAGCACCGCGCTGAAGACGCGGCTTCTGCTCTTTTCCGTCGCCACGGTAATCTGGGCGATGACCCGGCAATCGCCAACCATGCTGCCCGACATCGCCTTCGTGGTCTCGCAGATCGCGCTGCTGGTCTTTCTCTTCACCGCCTTCCCGCTCATTCCCGCGGATGGCTACAAGTGGCTGGCCGCCTATTTCGACCAACCGTTGCTGCGCCAGCGGGCGTTCTATCACGTCTTCGGGCTGAACCGGAAACTGGTGGAACACCTGCCGCCGCCTACTTCGGGCGAGAAATGGGCCTTCGCCCTCTATGCGGTGGGCTCGGCGCTGGTCACCGGATTTCTGGTTTCCTTCATGGCGCTGCACATGACCACGGCGCTGGAAGGGCGCTTCGGCGGTACCGGGCTTCTGATCTTCCTGGCGCTCATGGGCGCCATCGCGGCCTGGGTGGTGGTGATGAAACGCGCGTTCCGCAAATCCGGCGAGGCGCTGATGCGGCGCACCGTGGCCCGGCACATGGCCGGAAAACCCACCAACCTGCCCGCGGTGATCCCGGCCGCGCGGACCGGAGGGGCCGGCCTTCCGGTGCCCGCGGGCAAGGGCGGTGCGCTCGTCAAACGCGGCACGTTCCTGCCCGACCGGACCCGGCAGATGCCGCTGGCGGGGGTCTATTCCACGGCCCGCAAATCGCCCTGGCGCTGGCTGCGCCGGGGCCTCGCGATAGCGGCGCTGGCCGCGCTCGTCTATGGCGCTTTCCAGCCCTACACCTACGAAACCGGCGGCGATTTCGTGATCCTGCCCGACCAGCGCAGCAAGGTCAGCACCCGACTCGAGGGTGAAATAGAGGAAATCTATATTGAGGAAGGCGACACCGTGCAGGCGGGCCAACCGCTGGCCCGTCTGTCCGATCTGGTGCCTCAACATGCTGTGGCCTCGGTCGAGGCGGAGCTGGAAAAGGCCCGCGCGGTTCTGGCCCGGCTGGAGGCCGGCGCCACACCCGAAGAAATTCAGGTGGCACGCGAACAGGTGGCGCTGGCGGAAACCGAACTGCCCTTCAAGAAGGCGCAGGCCGAACGGGCCGAGGAACTGTTCGCCCGAGGCACGATCCCCGAGCGCGAGCTCGACGCCTATCGCAGCGATTATGCCGTGGCCGCCCAGACCCTGCGCGCGGCGCAGGCCAATCTGGCCAGCGTCGAGGCACCGGCAAGCGCCGCCGACATCCGCGTTGCAAGAGCCGATATCGCCCGGCTCGAGGCGGAACTGGCCTTTCACCAGAAGCGTCTGTCGGATGTGGTAATCCGCGCGCCGGTCACCGGCAAGGTGGTCACCGAAAACGTGCGTCTGGTGCTGGGCCAGCACATGGAGGAAGGCGCGCTGTTCGTCGAGATCGAGAACCACGAGATCGCCCGGGCCGAGGTGCAGGTGCCCGAGGCCGATATCGGCCTGGTCGAGCCGGGCGACGCCGTGCGGCTCAAGGCCTGGGCCAGTTCCACCGAGGAGCGCGTGGGCGAGGTCGTCTCGGTCGCCCCGCAGGCCGAGCAGGTGGAATTCGGGCGGACGGTGCGGGTGAAGACGGAATTCGACAACACCAACGGCTTTTTCCGCCCCGGCATGACCGGCTATGCCAAGATCGACGGGATGGAGATGAAAAGCTGGCAGGCCTTCACCCGCCTGGTCGATCGGTTCTTCCGCATCGAGGTCTGGGGCTGGATCCCCTGAGCCGGCTATGGGGCTCAGGCGCGGTTGCGCCAGAGCGCGGGCTCGACCGCGCGTGCCATCGCCGTCGCGTCCAGCCTGCCGCCCAGAAATTCGGATATCACTTCCGACATGTCCCGAGGCGCGATCAGCACCCGGGCATGATCGACAGCAAGGATGTCGATGTTTGCCTGCGCCTCGGCCCAGCGGCGGAATGTCAGGATCTCCGCCTGGAAGAGCGCCATCAGCCTTTCGTGTCCGATCTCGTCCGGGTCCAGCCCGTCCCGTCGCATCATCGCCGCCTGCGAACGCAGCACCTCTTCCAGATCACGCTGCATGAATAGCATTCGATATGCGATACCGGGCGGCAGGTGATAGGCAAGCTTGTAGATCACCTTGACGGCCTTGCCCCGAGCGCCCTCGACCCAGGCCTTGTCGGTTTCCAGCGTCTTGACCCGCTCGAATTCGTAATAGCCACGCGGGTTATCCTCGTTGGCAGGCCGTGCATCGTCGGTCAGCACCCGCATACCGCCGGCCTCAAGCATGCGCATCATCATCGAGGTGCCCGAGCGCGGCAGTCCCGAAACGATGGTGACGAAACCGCCGCAATCCGTCATGGCTGATGCCTCTTTCGTCCTTTGCGGTTGGTTTACAGGCAACTCCGCCCATCTGCCTAGACCGGAAATGCCTCCGGTGTCGGAAGGATCACGCGCCTTGTTGTGGCAGGGGATCCATGCCAAAATTGCATGATTGTGGAAAATTATCGCCAAGGAAGCCGACCCGATGAGCGACGATCCGAAAGCTCCACCCCCCGAGACCGGCACCAGCGCGGACGACAAACTGACTCCGCGCTTTGCCAATGACAGCGCCTATCCCGAGATGGCCGCGACGGGCTTCGGGCCGGCCCCGGGGCAGCCCGACCCGATGGCGGACTCGGGTAGCCCCACGCAGGGTGCCTTTGGCGTACCCGGCGCCTTCGGCCCTCCCCCTAGCGGTTTCGGTGGGCAACAGGGCGGCTTCGGCGGCCAGCAGCAGGCAGGCTTCGGCCAAGGCGGCTTCGGTGGGCAACAGGGCAGTTTTGGTGGAGGACAGGGCTTCGGCGGCATGCAGGGCTTCGGCGGGCAAGGCATGGGCAACCCCATGGCCGACGGCAACACCAACATGGCGGTCCTGTTCCTGCTGGGCCTAGCCGCGCGCCTCCTGAGCGGCCAGCAAGGCGGCTTCGGCGGGGCCCAGGGTTTCGGCGGAGCCCAGGGGATTGGCGGCGGGCAAGGCTTCGGCGGTGGGCCAGGCTTCGGCGGCGGGCAGGGCTTCGGCGGCGGACAGGGCTTCGGCGGTGGACAGGGCTTCGGCGGTGGGCAGGGCTTCGGCGGTGGGCAAGGCTTCGGCGGCGGACAGGGCTTCGGCGGTGGGCAGAGCGGTTTCGGCGGTGGGCAGAGCGGTTTCGGCACCGCAGGGTTCGGCGCCGCCGGTGGGCCGGGCTCGGCTGGCGGAGAAGCTCAGGCCCCGTTCAGCGCCGAGACCAACACTTTCGGACATCCGCCGAAGCCCGCCGCACCGCAGGCCGACTCGATGGCCCCCGACGGCGGATGGGCGAACTGGCGCGAGGACGCCAAGCGCCTGGCCGAGGACGAAACCGCAAGCCCCGGAACCGACGAA
>JAUIBJ010000548.1 GCA_030428025.1 Alphaproteobacteria bacterium | reverse complement strand
CAACATGGCGGTCCTGTTCCTGCTGGGCCTAGCCGCGCGCCTCCTGAGCGGCCAGCAAGGCGGCTTCGGCGGGGCCCAGGGTTTCGGCGGAGCCCAGGGGATTGGCGGCGGGCCAGGCTTCGGCGGTGGGCAAGGCTTCGGCGGCGGGCAGGGCTTCGGCGGTGGGCAGGGCTTCGGCGGTGGGCAGGGCTTCGGCGGTGGGCAGGGCTTCGGCGGTGGGCAGAGCGGTTTCGGCACCGCAGGGTTCGGCGCCGCCAGTGGGCCGGGCTCGGCTGGCGGAGAAGCTCAGGCCCCATTCAGCGCCGAGACCAACGCTTTCGGACATCCGCCGAAGCCCGCCGCACCCCAGGCCGACTCGATGGCCCCCGACGGCGGATGGGCGAACTGGCGCGAGGACGCCAAGCGCCTGGCCGAGGACGAAACCGCAAGCCCCGGAACCGACGAAGAGGAGTGACGCGGTTTTTGGTCGCCGGCCCGCTCAGTCGAGCCTGACCGAGGCATAACCCAGATCGCGCGGCTCGGCCCGGCCCAGCCGGCGCAACTCTGCCGGGCGCTCGATGTCCGGCGCATTGATTCGGTCGGTCAGATCCGGATCGCGACGCAGAACGAAGACCGGTACGCGGAAATGATCGCCGGTGAAATAGACCGTGCTGCGCACCTGCGGCAGATCGGCGATGTTCAAGGCCTGTTCGTTATCGATCGGATCGGTCGCGCTGTAATAGATGTCGACGCTGCCCACCTTGTCGGGATGGGCGGACATGAATCCGCGCAGATTGACATAATCGTACCCGGTATCGACCATCTTGGTCGCCTCGCCGATCAGCTGCGCGAATTGCGGATGCGCCGCCCTGTCAGTTCGCAGCAGAGACGGGTAATCCGTTACCGGCCCGACAAGATGGATGTCATCCACCCCGATCCAGTGGCCCCAGAGCACCGCCGGATGGGAGCCGACGGAGCCAGACACGAAGGTTACCCGCTTCGCGCCCACCCGGCGGATGATGTAGCGCAGGAACTCGACGTTTTCCTGCTCATTCTCCGTTACCTCGGGAATACCGCTTCGGAACTGGCATCCGGTGTTGTCGCGCAGAAAAAGCTTGGTCTGGGAAAACCTCTCGGAGAAGGTCTTGAAATGAAACTCGGGATAATTGGGGTACAGATAGCCCGAGATGAAGACGATCAACTGGCTGTCGTCTCCGCGCTCGATCCCGGCGCCCCATCCTATCATCTCCATGGCATCCTGACCCCGTTTTTCATTCCCCGCACCAGCGGGCGCGGTACCGTGCAGGAAAAGGGTAGAAGCCTCGAACGGCGTGCGTCAAGCCGGCGCCGCCCCCCTCAATGCTCGCGCAGAAGCCGGCCGAGGCCCGGCAGTTGATCGTCGACTCCGCATAGGCGCAGGCAATCCCAGAGCATGGCCTGATTGGAACAGATCGCGGGCTTGCCCAGCACCTGCTCGATCCGATCGATCACCTCGATACTGCGCAGCGCGCCGCAGCTCAGCAGCACCGCGTCGGCTTCGGGGCGGTCGATGGCGCGGGCGAACTCCACCAGATAGTCTGGCGAAACCCGGATCATGTCGGTATCGTAATGGAGTCCCATCCCATGCGCGGCGACCACTTCGAACCCGGCGCCCTCCAGATAGGCCACCACATTGTCGTTGAGCTCCGGGATATAGGGCGAGCCCAACGACAGCCTGCGCACACCCATCGCTGAAAGCGCCTTGCGCACGGCTCCGGCGAGCGTCGTGGTCTTCGCCCCCGGCGCGCCCTTGGCCAGTTCGGCCCGGGCGGCCTCCTCGCCCACTGCGACGGTGCCCGAGGTACAGCCCAGCACCACCACGTCCAGCCCGTCATCGGGCAGGATGCGCGCCGCAGCACCGGCCAGCGACAGGCGCAGCTGCGCGAGGCTCTCGGTCGAGATCTCGCGCGGCATGGCCGCGCGGCAGAAATAGGCTCCCACTCCCGGCGGCATGTGGCGCAGCATCTCGTCCTCGATCGTCTGTTCGTTGGGGATAAGCACGAAGCCGATCTTGCCGCGTGCGTTGCGCCCCGCGTCGAAGCGGACGTGATCGAGGATGGCCTGCCGGTCGGCTCCGGTCAGCGTGGCGGGAATGTTCATGGGCGTGCGTCCTGCAAATGTTAGGGCGTTTTTTCCTTTACGGCTGCAAAAACCGTGTCAGGGTCGCCCGGACAATACCGTGCCCGCACCCCTCTGTATACTGCGACGGCGCGCGGCGGTATCTCCCGAGCGACCAAAAAGGACCGACGCCCATGCATTCCAACCCCTTCTCGGATACCGAACTGGCCACCCGCGTTGCCGCCACCCGCGCGGCCATGGCCGCAAGCGGCATCGAGGTCGCGTTGCTCAGTTCACCCGAGAACATCTTCTACCTGATCGGGCTCGATCACTGGGGCTATTTCGCTCCGCATGTTCTGATCGTGCCAGCGATGGGCGATCTGGTGCTGATCACCCGTCAGATGGAAAAGGTGGCGATCCGCAACATGGTGCGCAACGCGATCTTCATCGGGCACAGCGATTCCGAGACCGCTGCGGATGCGCTGATTCGCCACCTCAAGGGCCATTGCGCCGGCAAGACCGTGGGCGTCGAGTCATGGTCGGCCGGGCTTTCCCACGGCATGGGCCAGAAGATCGAGACCGGTCTGACGGTGGGCCGCTGGCACGATATCACCGGGCTGGTGGATCAGTTGCGGCTGGTGAAATCGCCCGAGGAACAAGGCTTCATGCGGGCCGCCGCGAAGGCCGCCGATGCCGGAACCCAGGCCGCCATCGCCGCCATCCATGATGGCGCGCGCGAGGCCGACGTAGCCGCCGAATGCCTCTCCGCGATGACCCGCGCTGGCGGCACTCCGCCGGGTTTCGGCCCCTTCCTGCGCCCCGCCGCGCGGATGGCCGAAGAGCATACGAGTTGGGGCGAGGGTGTCCACCGCGAGGCGGTGTTTCTGGAAATCGCGGGCTGCGTGGCTCGCTATAACGCGCCGATGGGCCGGCTGGTGAATATCGGCCAAATCTCCGACGAGGATGCCGAGATGGCCGAACTCAGCAAGCGCGCTTTCGCCGCCACGCTGGATGCGCTGAAACCGGGTGTGCGGGCACAGGATGTCTATAACGGCTGGCAGGCGGTGGTGGATGCCGCCGGCATGCCCGGCTATCGCCGCCACCATTGCGGCTATCAGGTCGGCATCGGCTTTCCTCCCTCCTGGACGGGTGGACCCCGCGTCACAGGATTGCGGCACGATTCCGACATGCTGATGCAGATCGGCATGACGTTTCACCTGATGTCCTGGTTCACCGAGACGGGACGCGGCAACTACTTCGTCTCCAACACCGTG
>JAUIBJ010000547.1 GCA_030428025.1 Alphaproteobacteria bacterium | reverse complement strand
GCGGGGCAATCGCGGTCGCCTCGGAATACGCGGTGTTCCGGCATTTCCGACGGGCCGATCCGGTGGCGATGATGATCGCTTCCTTCGCGCTTGGTTTCGTGATCCGCAACGTGCTTCTGGCCATTTATGGCGGGCGGCCCAAGGCGATCAGCCTCTGGCCCGCGCTGAATACCCCGGTCGAGATCGCGGGCGCCAGCGTGCCGTTGTTGCAGCTGATCGTGATCCTGACGACGCTCGCCGTGGTCACCGGGCTCGCGCTCTTGCTCAAGAAATCCCGGCTGGGGCTGGAAATGCGCGCTGCGGCCGAGAATTTCACCATGGCGCGTCTGCTCGGGGTGCGGGCCAATGTCGTCATCACCGGGGCTTTCGCGCTTTCGGGGGCGCTGGCCGCTGCGGTCGCGCTGATCATGGCCACCCAGACCGGTGTGGCCGACGTGAAGATGGGCGGGCAGATCATGCTCGTGGCCTTCATCGCCACCGTCCTCGGCGGGCTCGGCTCGCTGCCCGGGGCGGTGGCCGCCGGGTTCCTGGTCGGCGCCGTGTCGGTGGTCCTGCAAGCGTGGCTTCCGCTCGAAGCGCGCCCCTTCCGCGACGCCTTTCTCTATTCGCTGGTGATCGTCTGCCTGCTGGTGCGTCCGCAGGGCCTGTTCGTTCCCGCATCCGCCAAGCCGAGGGTCTGACATGCAATCCCGTCACGCAACCAACCGCCTTGCCGCCTATTCGACGCCTGCGATCCTGGCGGCCATCCTGCTGGGTTTCGTCGTTCTGGTGCTGCTCCTGGGGGACAAGGCCCTGGCGCGGACCGCTGCCGAAACGCTGATCCGGGTGACGCTGGTGGTATCGCTTTGGATCTTCGTCGGCAATTCCGGGGTGATCAGCTTTGGTCATGCCGGCTACATGGCCATCGGGGCCTATGGCTCTGCCTGGCTGACGCTCAGACCGCAATCCAAGGCGCTGTTTCTGCCGGACCTGCCGCAATGGCTGATGGATGCCCAATGGCACGTCTTTCCCGCGGCCATCGCTGGTGGGTTGTTGGCGGCACTGGTGGCGCTGATGTCGGGGGCGGCCATCCTGCGCCTGTCGGGCATTGCCGCCTCGATCGCGACCTTTGCCTTCCTCGCCATCGTCAACACTGTCTATTCCAACTGGGAGGGCGTGACCGGCGCCACCAGTTCGGTTGTCGGCCTGCTGCGTTATGTCGATCACTGGGTCGCGCTGGGCTGGGCCGTGGCGGCGATCCTGGCGGCGAACCTCTATGCCAACTCGGCCTCGGGGCTTGCCCTGCGCGCCACCCGCGAAGACGAGGTCGCGGCCCGCGCCTCGGGGATCGACATGTACCGCCACCGGCTCTTGTCGCTGGTGATCTCGGGGTTCTTCACCGGCGTGTCCGGGGCGCTTCTGGGCCACTCCATCGGCGTACTGAACCCCGACAGCTTCTATCTTGGCATCACCTTCATCTCGCTTGCCATGCTGGTGGTGGGCGGTATCGGCAGCCTGAGCGGCGCGGTGATCGGTGTGCTGGGCCTGTCCTTGCTGATCGAGGTTCTGGTGCGGGCCGAGCAGGGCTTTGCCCTCGGTGGTGCGCATTTCGCCCTGCCTTCGGGCAGTCAGGAAATCCTGATCGGGGTCGTGATGATCCTGGTCTTGATCGTGCGACCGGACGGGTTGACCGCCGGGCGCGAACTCAAACTGAAACCGCGGTGGTTTCGCCCAAGGCCCCTTAAGGGGACCCATCAAATCAACAGAGGAGAAACATCATGAAAAACCTTGCCCTGGCCTCGGCACTGGCCGCGCTGGCCGTGCCCGGCCTGAGCCTGCCGGCATCGGCGGCTGACGATATCACCATAGGCTTTGCCATCGCCAAATCCGGCTGGATGGAAGCCTATGATACCCCGGCCGCGACCGCTGCCAAGATCCGCATCGACGAGTTGAATGCCAATGGCGGGCTCCTGGGACGGCAGATCAAGTGGGTCGAAGCCGACACCAAGACCGACCGCCAGCAATCGGCCAAGGCCGGGTTGCAGTTGATCGACGAAGGCGCCGACATGATGATCGTGAGCTGCGATTACGATTTCGGCGCACCGGCCGCCCTTTCGGCCGAGGCCGAGGGCATGGTGTCGTTCTTCCTGTGCGCCGAGGACGTGAAAGCCGGTATCCAGGGCGTTGGGCCGAACTCCTTCTCGGGGTCGGTTCTGGCACCGGTGCAAGGCGCCACCATGGCGGAATGGAGCCACGCCGAGCGCGACGCCAAGACCGGCTATGTCCTGCTGGATACCACCATCGAATACAACAAGGGCATTTGCAGCGGCTTCGACTGGATGTTCCCGCGCATCGAAGGCACCGAGATCGTCGGCCGCGACACGTTCAAGAACGATGACGCCTCGATCGCGAGCCAGATCACCCGGATCAAGGCGCTGCCGTCCGAACCCGACGTGATCATGCTGTGTTCGTATATTCCCGGCGCCGCATCGGCCGTGCGCCAGATCCGGGCGGCAGGCATCAACTCGCTCATCCTGAACGGCTCGGCGGTCGATGGGTCCTACTGGCTCGACGCGACGCCCGATCTTTCCGGCTTTGTCGTGCCGGTCCAGGGCTCGATCTATGGCGACGATCCGCGTCCCGAGGTCGAGGCGTTCAACCAGGCATATGAAAAGGCCACGGGCGCCCGCCCGGCCAGCTCCTACGCCTATCCGGGCTACGTGCTGCTGGATCTCTGGGCCAAGGCCGCGGAACGTGCCGGCACGCTCGATGGCGCCGCGGTGACGGCAGAGCTGGAAAAGATGAGCAACGAACCGACCGCCTTTGGTCCGCGCACCTTCACGGCCGACCTGCACCACCAGAACTTTGCCGAGATGCAGATCGTCGAAATCACAAACGGAAAACCGGCCGTGACCGGCAACTGGACCATCAGCCAGCCGATCCCGCTCGATGTGCTGCTGAAATGATCAGACATCAGAGCGACAACTGAGCAAAGCGCCCCCGCCAAAGCGGGGGTGCATTCGTTCCAACCCCTCGTGCAATAGCGTTGTTTTTCTCGATGCTTTGCGATGCGATAAGTCTTATTACCTATTGCCGCCATGTCTGGGGAATTCTCAAAATTTTTGTGCATGGACCCTCCGCGCGATAACTTCGCAAGAGTTGCGCGGAAATGATGAACCAAGATTTGGACTTGGGTTTTTCAAATACGCATCCTCGCTGGAACCTGGAAGCGGTCGCTCGTTGAAGGCGCAGCATCGGAGCAGCACGGTCAGCATCAACCTCACAGACGGCCCAATCCCGCCGTTCCCCGCTGGCCAGCCTGCCGCAGTGCGGCTTAAGCAAACCCGCCAGTCGCCGCAGGGGCGAAGTCC
>JAUIBJ010000546.1 GCA_030428025.1 Alphaproteobacteria bacterium | reverse complement strand
CGGGCGCCGTTGGGCCAGTCGAACTCCGCCTCGACATCATATCCCGCCGCCGCCAGCCGGGCGCGCCACGCGTCGATCTCGGCGCGGGTGGCGGAAAAACACAGATGTCCCGGGCCATAGGCTCCATGCGGCGGCACCGGCAGGCGCGGGTTGGTCGGCCCCCGGGCGGTTGCGTCGGGATCGAATATCAGAAGGATCGCCTTGCCCACCCGATAGAAAATGTGCCGTCCCTTCACGCGCACCACCTCCTCCAGTCCCATCACGCCGCCATAGAAGGCGGCGGCAGCCTCTAGATCTTCGGCATAGAGCGCCGCTTCCAGCAGGGCGCCGGGCGGCGGGGCAGGGGGGAGGTCGTTTCGGGTCATGAGGGCGATCTAGCGCGCCGCGCCCACGCGGAAAGCCCCTGGGCTGCGCGCCATGTGGATAACTGTCACAATAGGGTTACGGAATCACCCTACTCAAATCACAAAATATTCCGCAAAATGCGGGGCTTGTCAGGTCAGAAACACGATATATAGTGATGGCATGATGGGGCGGGCTGCTCCGCCCCGGACCAGCGGCAGAAGGGCACCGGGCGGGGGCGCGTGGGCAAGATGGACGGCGATTTCAGAACCGAATTTGTGAGAGAGCCATCGGCTCTGAAACATCATCCGGCACTTGTGCTGAACGCCGATTACAGGCCGCTGTCCTACTACCCCCTTTCGCTGTGGCCCTGGCAGGATGCGATCAAGGCGGTCTATCTCGACCGCGTTGATATCGTTGCCGAATACGAGCACACGGTGCGCAGCCCCAGTACCGAGATACGCATCCCCAGCGTGATCGTCCTGAAGGATTACGTGAAACCCCAGAAGCGCGTGGCCTTCACGCGCTTCAATCTTTTTCTGCGGGACGAGTTTCGCTGCCAGTATTGCGGATCGAAGGGGGAGCTTACCTTCGACCATGTGGTGCCGCGCGCCCGGGGCGGGATCACCAGCTGGCAGAACGTCGTTGCCGCCTGTTCGCGCTGCAACCTCAGGAAGGGTGCCAAGAGCCTGCGACAGGCCGGCATGGCCCTGCGCAAGCCGCCGCGCGCGCCGGGGGCGGAGGAGTTGCGCAACATGGGGCGCAGGTTTCCGCCCAACTACCTGCACGATAGCTGGATCGACTTCCTGTATTGGGATGCCGAACTGGAAGCCTGACAGCTTGCAATCAAGGGCGCGATTGCGCATCCTTGGCCACCGCGAACGGCAGTGGACTTTCTAATGGGTGCATCGAAACTGAGCCAGGACCCGCACAAGCTTCGGGAAAACCGGGAAAAAAACCTCGAAACCGCGATCGGTCGGGCGGTGCGCGAATTCCGCCATGCCCGCAACATGACCGTGGCCGATCTGGCCGAGGCGACGGGGCTGTCGGTGGGGATGTTGTCAAAGATCGAAAACGGCGTGACCTCGCCGTCGCTGACCACGCTGCAGGTGTTGTCTGCGGCGCTCTCGGCGCCGGTGACGGCGTTTTTCCGCCGTTTCGAGGAACGTCGCGAGGCGGTTCACGTGAAGGCGGGCGAAGGGGTCGAGACCGAGCGCGCAGGCACCCGGGCCGGGCATCAGTACAACCTTCTGGGCCATCTGGGTGCCAATAACAGTGGCGTGGTGGTCGAACCCTACCTGATCACGCTGAGCGAGGAATCGGATACATTCGAAACCTTTCAGCATGACGGTGTGGAACTGCTTTACATCCTCGAAGGCGAGGTGGGTTATCGCCATGGCGACCAGAGCTTTCACCTGCGTCCCGGCGACAGCCTGTTTTTCGATGCCGATGCGCCGCATGGGCCGGACGAGTTGATTCGTCTGCCGATCCGCTATCTCTCGGTCATTTCCTACCCGCAGGGCGGCGCGTCTTAGCGGAGCGTGATATTCCTCACAGGAAAATATAATTCTTGATATTGAAATTGGCGACGACATGGGCTACCTTGGCACGACTACGGCCATGGAGAGACGAATGTGTGGAATCGTCGGACTGTTTCTGAAGGATAAGTCGCTCGAACCCAAGCTGGGCGAGATGCTGACCGAAATGCTGATCACCATGTCGGACCGGGGGCCGGACAGCGCCGGCATCGCCGTCTATGGAGAGGATCACGAGGGCTTTGCCAAGCTGACTGTGCAGGCGGCGGACCCTGCGGTGTTCGAAGGTCTGGCCGAACGGTTGGGTGCGGCGCTCGACACGACCGTCGAGAGCCGGGTGATCGACACCCATGCGGTCCTGACCCTGCCCGAGGACAAACTTGCCGAGGCGCGGGCCGAGCTGAAGGCCAACCATCCCGCCATCCGCGTGATGAGTGCCGGCGAAGTGATTGAAATCTACAAGGAAGTCGGTCTTCCCGGCGACGTGGCCAAGCGCTTCGACATCCCGCATCTGACCGGCACTCACGGCATTGGCCACACCCGCATGGCCACCGAGTCGGCGGTGACCACGCTGGGCGCGCACCCGTTCTCGACCGGGGCCGACCAGTGTCTGGTGCATAACGGGTCGCTCTCGAATCACAACTCGCTGCGCCGCAAACTCGCGCATGAGGGCATCACCGTGGAGACGGAGAACGATACCGAAGTGGCCGCCGCCTATCTGACCTGGAAGATGCAGGAGGGCGCGTCGCTTGGCGAGGCGCTGGAGGCCGGGCTCGACGATCTCGACGGGTTCTACACCTTCGTGGTCGGCACCAAGGACGGGTTCGGCGTGCTGCGCGACCCGATCGCCTGCAAGCCGGCGGTGATGGCCGAGACCGATCAGTACGTGGCCTTCGGCAGCGAATACCGCGCGCTGGTCAACCTGCCGGGCATCGAGGATGCCCGCGTCTGGGAGCCCGAACCCGCAACCGTCTATTTCTGGAAGCACTGACATGCAGACCTATGACCTGGCAGAAAACGGCCTGCGCGGCCTGAACCAGACCCTGCAGGCACAGAACCTGCAGACCAACGAAACTGCCTGGGAGGTGGTGAACCCCCGGGGCAGCCATGCCATCGCGGTGGGCCTGGATGCGCCCATCGAAGTGACCGTGAAGGGCTCCACCGGCTATTACTGCGCCGGCATGAACCAGCAGGCCAATGTGCATGTGAAGGGCAATGTCGGCCCCGGCGTGGCCGAGAACATGATGAGCGGCACGGTGATCGTCGAGGGCGACGCCAGCCAGTATGCCGGGGCCACGGCCCATGGCGGGCTTCTGGTGATCAAGGGCAATGCCTCCAGCCGCTGCGGGATTTCCATGAAGGGCGTCGATATCGTGGTGCATGGCAATGTCGGCCACATGTCGGCCTTCATGGCGCAGGCGGGCAATCTGGTCGTCTGCGGCGATGCGGGCGACGCCCTTGGCGACTCGATCTACGAGGCCCGGCTG
>JAUIBJ010000545.1 GCA_030428025.1 Alphaproteobacteria bacterium | reverse complement strand
TTGAAA
Organism: Alphaproteobacteria bacterium; assembly: GCA_030428025.1. GTDB lineage: Bacteria > Pseudomonadota > Alphaproteobacteria > Rhodobacterales > Rhodobacteraceae > Roseovarius. Next base: position 3,359 of record JAUIBJ010000545.1, on the reverse strand, counting down.
GCACTCGACCGCCGGTCGGAACGTCACGATGAAGTCGGTGCCGGCATAGCGATGCCGGATCAGCGGCCGCTCGGGGCTGTCCGTCGCCTGCGCATCGGCGGAGACCTCCAGCCCTTGCCGGAACATGTTCCATTGCGAGGTATCGAGGGCGCAGCGATAGGGGCGCCCCGAGAACCCGTCCCGAAACTCGGGTCCGCTGACCACAGCCCATTCCCCTTCGGCGGTGAAGGACGGCACGGCAGGCCCCGACATGTCCATGCTGGCAGGGGCCAGCAATGCGGCGTTGCGGCAGAGCGCGCCCAGAAACGTCTCGCGGTCGAAGCCGTAGAGCCCATAAGAGGAAAGAGTCGGCTCCACCTCGATCCGCCCGGCAAGCGCGTCGCCCACCGTGGCGATGCGGGCCATGTTCGGCGGCGGATTGTCCAACATCCGCGCAAAAAGCGATGGCGTCAGAAAGAGGCTGCCGTTGGCCATCCGCTGCACGATGGCGGCCAGTTCGCGGGTGTCGGGTGCCCCTTCGGTGGGAAACGGGGCTTGCAGGCCCAGCCGCCCTTCGGGGTGCAGCATCGCGTTGGGCCGGTTGTCATAGTCGATATTGTCGGTGAAACGCTGGAACCGCCCGGCCAGGAAGACGAAGGCGCAGGCGCCCTCGCAGCGGTCGCCGCGCGCAACTGCCGTGGGCACGCCGCCCAGCACCCTGCGCGTCTCCTCGCGCATGAAGTCGACGATGGCGATGGCCTCGGCAAAGTCGCCGCCGGGGCTGTCGAGACACAGCCGGTGGGTGAAGAAGAAATCGCCGTAATCGGTGGCGGGCGAGAGATTGCGGAAGACCACGTCGCCGAAGTCCGGGTGGTCCGGTCCGATCCCCTCGCCGAAATTGCGGGCAAGCTGGGTGCGTAGCCGGTCGAGATCGCCCGGCACGATCTCGCCCCGAAGCCTGAGCGTGCAGCCCATCTCGCGCATTTCGGGGCTGGCCTCGGTCTCGATGGTGGCGGCGGGGATGGGCTGGCCTGCTGCAAGGCAAAGCAACAGGGCGGCGAGAAAGGCGAGGGACTTCATGGAACGGGCCTTGAAAGGGGAAGGTCGGGACATACCCGCATCATGACCTGCCCGGGCGCGCCCATCAAGCGCCCGGGGCTGCCTGCCGGCCGGCGGCGCCGAGGCTTCCCACCAGCGCCTCGGCCTGGGCGCGGGCCACATGCAGGCGGAAGGTGGCCCCGTCCTCCAGCCGGTAGAGGAACACCCCCAGCCCGAAGAGCATCCGCGCGACCGAGCACGAGGGAATGTCGAGGCGGAGTTCGGCGCCGCGCCGCAGGATGTCGAACGCCCCCGGCCCGGAAAGGTCGAACACCGCATAGGCATCGCTCGCGTCCGAGACCGCGCGGGCCTTTTCCTTGTCCCAGCCGTCTTCCAACTCCGGCCCGTTGACCAGCAGAACCCGGTCGCGCCGCAGGCTGAGGGCATAAGCCCCTTCGGGGGCGGCGCCCGGCCATTCGATGAGGGGCAGGTCGGTCTGAGTCAGGACCATGGGGCCGGAAACGAGGGTCTGGCGGATGGGCTGGAGGGGTGTCAGCCCGGCGATGCCGAGGTCGACGGCTGCGGCCGGATCGCGGGGGGCGTCCCATCTGGCGCTGTCGTCACGCATGGAGCCGGTTCCCTTCCGGGTCGAGCGCGCAGGGGGCACAGATCGTGACGTCGCGCGTGTCGCCGAGGTGCCACGCGACAAGGGTTTCGCCCATGCGCTCCGCCCCCCGCTCGACGAGGCCGAGGGCGATGGGGCGGCCAAGGGTGGGGCTCAGGTAGCTTGAGGTCACGTAGCCGAGCGAACGGGGTGTGGCCCCGGCGGTCACGACATGGGCGCCGGTGGGCAGGGGCGGGGCGCCTTCAGCCACTGCGAGGCCCACCAGTTGCTTTCGGTCGGACGCATTGGCCTTGTCGGTGTGCAGGCTGCGGTCGCCCACGAAAGCGGCGGCCTTCATTTTGCGGGGCGTGTCGAAGCCCAAATCGTGGGGCATGGTCTCTCCATCCGTATCCTTGCCAATCATGATGAAACCCTTTTCGGCCCGCAGGATCGCCAATGCCTCGATCCCGATGGGACCGGCGTTCAGGGGTTTGGCAGCGGAGACGAGGGCGTCCCACAGGACCGCCGCCTGCGCCGCGCGGAAAGAAAGTTCGAAGCTCGTGTCGCCGGTGAAGCTGACGCGGGCCACGCGGATCGGTGCGCCGTTCCATGCCGTCTCGCGGAAGGACATGTGCGGGAAAGCGTCGGACGAGAGGTCGAGCTCAAGGCCAAGCGCCCTCACCACCTCCCGCGCTTTCGGGCCGGTGACTGTAAGGGTGGCCCAGTTCTGGGTGGTGTCATGGATGAAGATGCGGTCGGGGTCGTTGCCGTCCTGCCGCCAGGCCTCCAGATGGGTGCGGACGCTGTCCACATGGCTGGAGGAACAGGAGATGACGAAGCGATTTTGATCCATCCGCGCGATCACCCCGTCGTCGAACACCGCGCCGCCCTCGGTCAGCATGAAGCCATAGCGGAGCCGGCCCGGTTTCAGGGTGGCGACCGTGTTGTAATAGATGAAATTCACGAAAGCTTCGGCGTCGGGGCCCATCACCTCGATCTTGCCGAGCGGCGAGCCGTCGAAGATCCCTGCGGTGTCGCGGGCCATGCGCGCCTCTTGCCGGGCCTGAGTGGCGGGGTCTCCCGCGCCGTACCAGCCGGGGCGCAGCCAGCCGCCATATTCGCCCAAGGCGGCCCCCGCGGCCCGGTGCTGCGGCTCAAGCGGCAGGCGTTTCAGCGGGTGCCAGAGCTGTTTGCCGTGGTGACCGTGATACATTTCGACGGGCACCGGCACGAAGGGCGGGCGGAAGGTGGTGGTGCCGACTTCGGGGATCGGCCGGCCCTGGATCGCGGCCATTGCCGCCAAACCGGACATGTTCGAGGTCTTGCCCTGATCCGAGGCCATGCCAAGCGTGGTGTAGCGCTTGAGATGCTCGACCGAGACGTAGTTTTCCCGTGCGGCAAGCTCCACGTCCTTCAGCGTCACATCATGCTGAAAGTCGATCCATTGGCGACCGGTGCTACCCGGCTCGGGCCAGAGCGGTGTGAGACGATAGGCGGTGTCGGGCCGGGCGGCCGGCGCGCCCCTGCCTGCGGCACGGGCCTCTTCCAGCGCCGCCTCCAGTTCGAATGTGCCGTTCGCCGCACCCACTGCCGCCATGCCCTCGGGTGCGTCGCCGGGAAGGAAGGCGGCGCGCGCCTCGCACCAGTCGAGCTTGCCGCCCGCATGCCGCCAGAGATGCACGAGCGGCGTGAGGCCGCCCGAGGCAAGGATGGTGTCTGCCTCGTGGCGTCTCCTGCC
>JAUIBJ010000544.1 GCA_030428025.1 Alphaproteobacteria bacterium | reverse complement strand
TAGCCATTTCTGCTACCCTTCCAGATAAGCGCCCCTCGTTGGGGAGGGGTGTCCCACTGATGGGGTTACGGCCGAATTCGGGCCTTTGCAAGCGCAGAAATGGCCCGTTGGCGCCGGTTTGATGTCGATTTGCGACCTTCTCGGTTCCGATCGGAAACCGCCGCGCCGGGATTTCGTCAGCCCCGGTGCGAGCATGTGCTAGGCTATCCGAACAAACAATCGCCCGGACCCCGAGTCGCGTGTCAGAGAGGGACGGGCACGACAGGGGAAGACCATGAACAAGAGATTTTTTGCTGCCTGTGTGGCGCTTGCCGTCGTCGGCACGGCGCTTTGTGCCGAGACGCCGCAGGAGCGGGGTGCCTATCTGATCGAGGGGCCGGCAGGTTGCGGCAATTGCCACTCGCCCATCGACGAGACCGGCCATCCCATCCCCGGACAGATGCTGGCCGGCCGAATGGTGATCGAGATGCCGGAATTCACCGCCTATGCCCCCAACATCACACCCGCCGGCCACGTCGGCGCCTGGAGCGATGCCGAGCTGGCCCGCGCCATCCGGGAAGGGATCCGCCCCGATGGCAGCCTGATCGGCCCGCCGATGCCGTTTTCGATGTACCGGGGACTCTCCGATACCGATCTGGCCGCGATGGTGGCCTATCTGCGTACCATTCCCCCGGTAGAAAACGAGGTGCCGGCCTCCGACTACCGCATTCCGCTGCCGCCCGCCTATGGCCCGCCGGTGGAGAGTATCGCCGACGTGCCGCGCGGTCCCACGGCGGAATATGGCGCATATCTGGCCGGGCCGGTGGCGCATTGCATGGAATGCCATACGCCCTTCGGTCCGCACGGTCCTATGCTCGACACCGATCTGGGGCGGGGCGGGCTGCAGATTCCGGGGCCCTGGGGCGTATCGGTGGCCTCCAACATCACCGGCCATGACGACGGGCTGGCGGGCTACAGCGATGCGGAGCTGACGGCCATGATCACCCGTGGCCAGCGCCCGGACGGCTCGCAAATGCTGCCGCCCATGCCCTATGGCTATCTGGCGAAGATGACGGAGGAGGACCTGACAGCGCTTCTGCTCTATCTTCGGACGATCCCGCCCCTGCCCGACGCCGAATAGCCCTGCATTTGCCACTGGCCCTCGTGCCGGCGCTATGGTCTATCCCGGGGCGAAAACCACCGGAGCATCGCCCAATGTTCACCGCCACCCTGATCGCGCCACCGGGCGCACTTGACCCCGCCCTTGTCGAGAACCTGCGCAATGCCTGGGGCGGGGGGGACGCCCTGTGGCTCTCGCCCGATGAAGCGGCCGAGTTCGCGGTCGAGGCGGTGCCGGAAAACCGCTGGGCGGTGTGGGAAGATCTGCAGGAGATGCGGGTCGATCTGGTGGTGCAGCCCACTGAGGGGCGGCGCAAGAAGATGCTTCTGGCCGACATGGACTGTACCATGACCCAGCAGGAATGCATTGACGAACTGGCCGACGTGGCTGGCGCGGGCGAGGCGGTGCGGGCGATCACCAAGCGGGCGATGAACGGCGAGTTGAACTTCGTCGAGGCGCTGAAGGCCCGGGTGGCGCTTCTGCGCGGCCTGCCCGAGGATGCGCTGGCTGAGGTCTGGGAAAACCGGATCACCTATATGCCCGGCGGCGCGGTGCTTCTGGCGACGATGAAGGCCCAGGGCGCCCATTGCGCGCTGGTCTCGGGCGGGTTTTCCTATTTCACCGAAAAGGTCGCCGCCGGGTTGGGGTTCGACGAAGAACGCGCGAACCGTCTGCTGATCGAGAACGGTCAGCTGACGGGCGACGTGGGCGAACCGATTCTTGGCCGCGAGGCCAAGATCGCGGCGCTGGAAGAGATCGTCGCGCGGCTGGGGATCGCCGAGGCCGACGTGATCGCCGTGGGCGACGGGGCGAACGACCTCGGCATGCTGGCCCGTGCCGGCACCGGCGTGGCGCTGCACGCCAAACCGGCCGTGGCCGCACAATGCGAAGTGCGGGTGAACCACGGAGATCTGACGGCGCTGTTGTTTTTGCAGGGGATTGGACGGGACGAGTTCGTATAAGCCCGGCGCCGCGCAAGACGACTCAATTCCGGGCAAGGAGCTTGGATGAGTCGTCATCTCAACGCCCCGAATGACTCATCGGTCGCAAGGGCGATTTGTGGCACAAGCCCCCTGCCGAATCCTGTCAGTGCCCCTTGCCCTCGCCCCGCCTTCGCCCTACCTTCCCGCTCACCTCGGGGTGCCCCGGGCCGATGGCCCGCGGCTGAGATGCGTCATGCGAACCCGTTGAACCTGAACCGGCTAGAACCGGCGGAGGGAAGGTACATGGAATGTCACTCCATCCTTGCCCTCTCGCCGCAAAGGAGGATGACATGAGACATCTTGCATTTGCAGCGGGACTTCTGAGTGCCACGGCCGCCACGGCCCAGACATCGGAGCTCGTTGTCTATACCTATGACAGTTTCGTCGCCGACTGGGGCCCCGGGCCCCAAATCGAGGCGGCGTTCGAGGAGACTTGCGCCTGCGATCTGACATTCGTGGGCGTGGAAGACGGCGCCGCACTTCTGGCGCGGGTGAAGCTGGAAGGCGCGCGCACCGAGGCGGATGTGGTGCTGGGGCTCGACACCAACCTGATGGCCGATGCCAAGGCCACCGGGCTGTTCGCCGAACATGACGTCGAGGCCGCCTACGACCTGCCCGTCACATGGGACGATCCGGTCTTCGTGCCCTATGACTGGGGGTATTTTGCCTTCGTGCACGATGCCGACATGCAGGCCCCCGACAGCCTGAAGGCGCTGGCAGAGAGCGACATTCCGATCCTCATTCAGGATCCGCGCTCCTCCACCCCCGGTCTGGGCCTGCTGATGTGGGTGAAGGCCGCCTATGGCGACGAGGCGCCGGCGATCTGGGAGGGGCTGGCCGACAATATCGTGACGGTCACCAAGGGATGGTCGGAAGCCTACGGCCTGTTCCTCGAGGGCGAGGCGGATATGGTGCTGTCCTACACCACCTCGCCCGCCTATCACCTGATCGCCGAGGAGGATGACAGCAAGGCGGCGGCGGTCTTCGAGGAAGGCCATTACATGCAGGTGGAAGTGGCCGGGAAGCTGGCCGGTTCCGACCAATCCGATCTGGCCGACGCGTTCCTGCAATTCCTGGTGTCCGAGCGCGCCCAGTCTATCCTGCCGACGACCAACTGGATGTACCCGGCCGTCACTCCGGAGGGCGGTTTGCCGGAAGGGTTCGAGACGCTGGTGAGCCCGGACAAATCGCTTCTTCTGCCGCCCGAACAGGCGGCGGAACTGCGCGACAAGGCGCTTGCCGAGTGGCTGGCCGCGCTCAGCCGCTGAGCGCGGCCCCGGGGAT
>JAUIBJ010000543.1 GCA_030428025.1 Alphaproteobacteria bacterium | reverse complement strand
GTCCGAGGCGTCGCATCTGCGCGGGCGGGTCGAGCTTTACGATGGAACCAGGCTTCTGTCGCAGTGCCTGATCATCGCTTCCGAAAGGGACGGTGACGCGATGCGCTTCGAGTACAAGCGCATCACAGAGGCAACGGGCGAACAGCCGCTCGATTTCGAGAAGCCGGACAATGCGCCGGTGGCGCTTATCGGCAAGGCCTGAAGCGGCCGGCGCCGTTAGGGCCGGATTATCACCTTTGTGCCGATGGGCGTGATGCGCCAGAGTTCCTCGATGATGGCATCCGAGACGGCGATGCAGCCGGCCGTCCAGTCGCCGGGCAGGGTCAGCCGGCCTTTGACGGCGTTGGGCTGGCCGTGAATGAAGATGTCGCCGCCGGCGGAGACGCCGCGGGCCCTGGCCCGGGCCACGTGTTCGGGCTGCGGATAGTCGAGCCCGAGCGAGAGGTGATATTTGCTGTTCGGATTTCGGCGGTCGATGCGGAAGGTGCCCTCGGGTGTGCGGCCGTCGCCTTGTTCCGCCTTTGCGCCTTCCGGCGCGCGGCCGAGTCCGATGGGATAGCTGCGCAGCGCTTCACCCTCGCGGAATACGGTGAGGCGGCGGTTGGATTTGTCGATCTCGATCCGGTCGATCGGTTCGGTCAGCGGCGAAAGCGGCGGCATAGGCGGCGGCGCGTAGCGGTGCCAGACGATCACCCCACCCATGATAAGCGCAGCCAGAACGGCCGCCCGCAGGGCCCAACGGATCATTGCAGGTCGGCGAAGGCGTCCTGCAGCCGGGAAACGGCCTCTTCCACCTGAGGACGCGCCGTGCCGATGTTGAAGCGCAGGAAGGTTTCGTCACCGGTGCCAAAGCCGCCAACCGAGGGCACGAGCCGGGCATCCTCGTGCACGCGCCGCAGGACTTCCTCCATCTCCATGCCCGTGCCCGCGAAATCCACCCAGGCGAGAAAGGTGGACTGCATCGGCATCGCCGTGACGCCGGAAATCCGGTTCACCCCGTCGAGGAACAGGCGGGAATTGCCCGCGAGATAGGCCACCAGTTCGTCGACCCAAGCCGCGCCGCGCGGGGAATAGGCCGCGGCCGTCAGTTCTACGCCGAACAGATTGGGCTGGGTCTGGTGGACATGCAGCGCGTGGCGGAACCGTTTGCGCAATCCCGCGTCGGGGATCGTCACCGTGGCCTGGCGCGTGCCGGCGATGTTGAAGGTCTTCGAGGCGGCGGTCAGCACGAAGGTCCGCGCGGCGGCCTCGGGGGCAGCGAGAAGGAAGGGCGTGAAGCTCTGGCCGGGGTAGACCAGATCGTGGTGGATCTCGTCGGCGATCATCAGCAGGTCGTGCCGGTCGCAGAGCGCGGCGAGGCGTTGCAGTTCCGCCTTGGTCCAGATGCGCCCCGCAGGGTTGTGCGGCGAGGAGATGAGCATCGCCGTCTCCCTGCCGGTCAGCCCCGCTTCCAGTGCGTCGAAATCCATGTGGTAGATGCCGTCGCGGATGACCAGGGGCGCCTCGTGCACCACCCGCTCCAGTGCTTCGATCTTGGCGGTGAATTCGTGATAGACGGGGGTGAAGATGATCACCTCGTCGCCCGGATCGGTGAAGGTCTCCAGCAGCAATGCGATGGCGTGACCCAGCCCCAGCGTGCTGGTCATCGTGGCCGGATCGACCTCCCAGCCGTGGCGGGTCTTCATCCACCAGGCGGCGGCCTCGCTCGCCTTGGCGTCGGAGGCGAAGTAACCGTAATTGGCCGTCTTCAGCAGGCCCTGCACCGCCTCCTGCAGAACGTCCGCCGCACGGAAATCCATGTCGGCGATCCACATTGCGATCCCGTCCTCGGGCGAGACGCCGCCATAGGCCTGCATCTTGTCCCACTTGCTGGAGTTCGTGCCGCGCCGGTCAATGATCTCGTCGAAATTCATGAGGGTCTCCGCTTGGTGTCGGGCGCAAGCTACTCCACTTGCAACCGGGCGCAAGGGGGCGTTGCGGATCGGCCGGCCTTCGCCTAAATGAAAGCCATGAAACGGCCCATTCTCATCCATCCCGACCCGCGCCTGAAGAAGGTCTGCGCCCCTGTCGACGATCTGTCGGACGAATTGCGCAGCTTGGCCGACGACATGCTCGAAACCATGTATGACGCGCCGGGTATCGGCCTGGCCGCGCCGCAGGTGGGCGTGCTGGACCGGCTGATCGTGATGGATTGCGTCAAGGACGAGAACGAACCGCCGCGCCCGATGGTGCTGTTCAACCCCGAGGTGGTGGCGGCCTCGGACGAGACCAATGTCTATGAGGAAGGCTGCCTCTCGATCCCCGAACAGTTTGCCGAGATCACCCGGCCCAGGGCGGTCGATGTGCGCTGGATCGACCGCGACGGGAAGGAGCGGCAGGAGACCTTCGACGGGCTCTGGGCCACCTGCGTGCAGCACGAGATCGACCATCTGAACGGCAAGCTCTTCATTGACTATCTGGGGCCGATGAAGCGGCAGCTGATCACCCGCCGCATGCAGAAGCTGAAGCGGGAAAAGGCCCGAGCGTGAGCGTCCGGCACTGCCTGCCCTGGCCCGACAGGCGGCTGCGCACGGCCGCGGCGCCGGTGGAGGCGGTCACCGACGAGATCCGCGTCATCTGGGCCGACATGATCGACACGATGGAGGCGATGCCGGGCGTGGGCCTCGCCGCGCCGCAGATCGGGGTGATGCTGCGTCTGGCGGTGGTCGATGCCTCGTCCGGGCGCGGGCAGGCGGTGCGGATGGCCAATCCCGAGGTGTTGCATGCCAGTATCGAGTTGCGCGAGCATGAGGAGGCGAGCCCCAACCTGCCGGGCGTCTCGGCCAGGGTGAAGCGGCCCCGCGCGGTGACGGTGCGGTTTCTGAACGAGTCGGGCGAGGTGGAGGAGCGCGATTTCGTCGGGCTCTGGGCCACGTCTGTGCAGCACCAGATCGACCATCTGGCGGGGCGGATGTATTTCGACCGGCTGAGCAAGGTGAAGCGCGACATGCTGTTGCGGAAGGCGAGGAAGGTGCGCTGAAGCGCACCCTACGGAGGAACGATGCGGATCGTTTTCATGGGGACGCCCGATTTCTCGGTGCCGGTGCTGGAGGCGCTGGTCGAGGCCGGGCACGAGGTGGCGGCCGTCTATTGCCAGCCGCCCCGGCCCGCCGGGCGCGGCAAGAAGGACCGCCCCAGTCCCGTGCAGGCCAGGGCCGAGGCGCTGGACCTGCCGGTGCGCCATCCCGAAAGCCTGAAAGGCGAGGCCGAGCAGGCGGCGTTTTCCGCCCTGAAGGCGGATGTGGCGGTGGTGGTGGCCTATGGGCTGATCCTGCCGCAGGCGGTGCTGGACATGCCCGCGCATGGCTGCCTCAACATCCACGCCTCGCTT
>JAUIBJ010000542.1 GCA_030428025.1 Alphaproteobacteria bacterium | reverse complement strand
CCGGCATTGCCGCCCATCGAGGCCACGATCGGCATCAGCACCGCCAGCGCCACGATCTGGGCGATGGCCTCCTCGAACTGGGCGATGACCATCGAGGCTAGGATCGCGGTGACGAGATTGACCGCCAACCAGGGAAACCGCCGCTTGGTGGTGTCGATCACCCGGTCGGCGAGGCTGCCTTCCTCGCTCACCCCGGCGAGGCGGAAGATGTCCTCCTCATGTTCCTCGTCGAGCACGATCATCGCGTCGTCGATGGTGATCACGCCGACCAGCCGCTCGTTCTCGTCCACAACGGGGGCCGAGATCAGGTGATACTGGTTGAAGGCATAGGCCACGTCCTCCTCGTCCTGGGTAACGGGGATGACATGGAAGGTCTCCTCGACCAGCGATTTCAAGAGCACTTCGCGGCGCGAGGCCATCAGCTTGCCCAGCGTCACGTTGCCCACCGGCTTCAGCCGCGGGTCGACCAGGATGATGTGATAGAACTGCTCGGGCAGGTCGTCCTGATTGCGCAGATAGTCGATCGCCTCGCCCACGTTCCAGTGCTCGGGCGCCATCACCACTTCGCGCTGCATCAGGCGGCCGGCGGAATATTCCGGATAGGTCAGCGAATGCTGCACCGCCACCCGGTCGCTGTCTTCCAGCACCTCGAGGATGGCGTTCTGCTGGTCTTCCTCCAGATCCTCGACCAGATCGACCACGTCATCGGATTCCAGATCTCGCACCGCCTCGGCCAGCACCTCGGGATGGAGCGTATAAAGCACCTCCTCGCGGATCGACTCGTCGAGTTCCGACAGGATGTCGCCGTCGAAATCACGGCCGTAGAGCTCGATCAGGCGGCGCCGGTCGAAGGCGTTGATCTGCTCCAGAAGGTCGGCGATGTCGGCGGGGTGCAGCGGTGCCAACTCGTCCAGCAGCAGCGCGTGGTCGTCTGTATCGACCGCATACATGATGCGCGCCACGGCCCGGTCGTCGAGCGTGTAGGCATCCTCCTCGCGGTCCGTTTCGGCTTCTGCCACAGCGTCTTCGTCTGCCATGCGCCTCCCCTTTCCGCGTCGCGCCAAGGATTAAAGAAGCAGCTTCCGGAAAACAATGACAATAGACCGATTTACCCGCGCGTCCCGCCTTTCTAAGGTGGTTCGACCTCAAGCTGCGGCGGGTTGACGGCGTAACAACAGGCCGGATTTGCGCGAAAGGCTTGGGTTCGGCCTCTGCGCAATCGCGACAGGAAACACGGGTATGTCAGACGAGCTTTTGCTGAAAGGCCAAGTGCTTCGCTTTACGCACTCGCCTTTCGAGGGCGATCCGGCTGCGGCGGCTCGCTTGGACGAGGCGGTGCTGATCCGCGACGGAAAGGTGGTGGAGACGGGCGGCGCCGACGCGCTGTGCCGCGCCGCGCCATCGGCCCGGGTGGAGGATATGGGCGAGGCGATGATCGTCGCCGGTTTCGTGGATGCGCATGCGCACTATCCCCAGACCGCGATCATCGCGAGCTGGGGCAAACGCCTCATCGACTGGCTGAACTGTTACACCTTTCCCGAGGAGATGCGCTTTGCCGACGCGGATTACGCGGCCGAGATCGCCAGACGTTACCTCGACCTGACGCTGTCGCACGGCACCACCACGGTGGCCAGCTACTGCACCATTCACTCCGAAAGCGTCGAAGCGTTCTTCACCGCGGCACAGGCCCGGGGCCTGCGCGCCGCGGCGGGCAAGACCTGCATGGACCGCAATGCGCCCGAGGGCCTGCGCGACACGGCGCAATCGGCCCATGACCAGAGCAAGGCGCTTCTGGAGCGCTGGCACGGGGCGGGCCGGCTGTCCTATGTCATCACGCCGCGCTTCTCACCCACCTCCACGCCCGCGCAGTTGGAGGCGCTCGGCGCGCTCTGGGCCGCGCATCCCGACTGCCTGATGCAGACGCATCTGTCAGAGCAGACCGATGAGATTGCCTGGGTCAAATCACTTTTCCCCGACGCCCGCGACTATCTCGACACCTACGAGGCGCACGGGCTTCTGGGCGCGCGCGGGCTTTACGGCCATGCCATCCATCTGGAACCGCGAGAGCGCGACAGGCTGCGCGAGACAGGCGCGGCGCTGATCCATTGCCCGACCTCGAACACCTTCATCGGCTCGGGGCTCTTCGACATGGCCCGTGCCAAGGCCGGGGGCCAGCGCGTGGGGCTGGCCACCGACACCGGCGGCGGGTCGTCCTTTTCCATGCTGTGCACCATGGCCGCGGCCTACGAGATCGGCCAGCTGACCGGCACCGCCCTGCACCCCGCGCAGCTTGTCTGGCTTGCAACCGCCGGCTCGGCCGAGGCGCTGCACATGGGGCACGAGATCGGCAATATCGCCCCGGGGATGGAGGCCGATCTGGTGGCGCTCGACCTCGCCTCGACCCCGGCCATCGCCCAGCGGGCGGCGCGGGCGAGTGACATCTGGGAGGCGCTTTTTCCCACGATCATGATGGGTGACGACAGGGCGGTAAGGGCGGTCTGGATCGAGGGCCGCCGCCTCTCGGTTTGATGCCCGCCGGCGGTGGGGTGGGTATTCAACCCACCTGAAAACCGCATGCTTTGACAAAATACACGACCGGCCTCATTCCATCAACCGCCGCGCCAAGGCGTTCTGCCGTTCCACGATCTTGGGCAGGTCCACTGTTGCCAGAGTGCCATCCCGCACCACCCGCCGACCTTCGACGAACAGATCGCGCACCTTTGTGGGCCCCGCCAGCAGCAACGCCGCCGGATCCCAGCTTCCGGCGCTCTCCAGCCCCGAGACATCCCAAAGGGCGATATCGGCGCGCTTGCCCGGTTCGAGCCGCCCGCAATCTGGCCGGCCCAACACATCCGCGCCACCCCGCGTGGCGATCTCCAGCGCCTCACGCGCACTCATCGCGTCCGCCCCCCGCGCCACCCGCTGCAACAGCATCGCCTGCCGGGCCTCCAGGGCGATATTGCCGGAATCGTTGCTGGCCGACCCGTCGACCCCCAGGCCCACCGACACACCCGCATCCCGCATCGCCCGAACCGGCGCGATGCCCGAGCCAAGCCGACAGTTCGAGCAGGGGCAATGCGCCACCCCTGTGCGCGTGCGCGCGAAAAGGTCGATCTCGGCGCCGTCGAGCTTCACGCAATGGGCGTGCCAGACATCCGCGCCGGTCCAGCCCAGCTCTTGAGCGAACTCGCCCGGCCGGCAGCCGAAGCGTGCCTGCGCATAGGCGATATCCTCGTCATTCTCGGCCAGATGGGTGTGCAGCATCACCCCCTTGTCGCGGGCAAGCGCCGCGGTGTCGCGCATCAGGTCGCGGCTGACGGTAAAGGGCGAACAGGGCGCCACGCCCACCCGGCACATCGACCCGTCAGACGG
>JAUIBJ010000541.1 GCA_030428025.1 Alphaproteobacteria bacterium | reverse complement strand
GCCACGGTGGAACTGTTGGTGTAGTTCAGCATGATCCCGTGCTCGGCATCGCCGATGGAGACGTTGTTCAGCACCTTGACCCGCTTGGAATACATCACCGCATAGCCCAGGTGATTGCCGATGGAGAGGTTGCCCGACACCTCGGACTTGTTCGCGTACATGTAATGGACCGCAAAGCGCAGGTCGCGGAACCGGTTGCCCTTGAACGTGTTGGAATGCGAGGTGTTGACGAAGATGCCGTCGCGGCCCCAGCGGATATCGTTGCCGATCACGTCCGCGCCCGGCGCGTTCCAGACATAGACGCCGTTGCCGCGGGAATTCATCCGGTGATCCTGCCGGCCCTCGATCACGTTGCCGGCCACATGGGCATTGCGCGCACCGTGGATATCGACGCCGTACAGGTTGCCCTCCAGCCGGTTGCCGATAACCCGGGCGCCTGTCGCGCCTTCGAGCAGACGGATGCCGCTGTCGATCTCTTCGTGGCTGTCGCCCGAGCCCCGGATCAGGCAACCCGCGATTTCCACATCCGGTGCGGTCACGGTCAGCACCGATCCCGTACCGGGGCCCGCGATCTCTGCCCCCTCGGCGCAGCGAAGGGCGAGCGGCTTTGCTATCTCGTGGCCGCCCTCGTGACGGCCGGGGCCAAGGCGGAGGATATCCCCCGCCCCGGCGGTCTTGATCGCGCGCGCCAGCGCGCCCTCTTTCGCTGGCACCTCGACGGTTCCGGCCACGGCCGGACCGGCGAGGCAGAACGCCAGCAGAAGGGTCGCGAGGCGCGCGCGCATGGCTCAGGTGCTCCGCGGTTCGACCAGCATCCGCCCGCGCATTTCCATATGGAGCGCGTGGCAGAACCACTGGCAATAGAACCAGTGCACGCCGGGCCGGTCGGCGGTGAAGGTCACCGAGGCGGTGGCCTGCGGCGCGATCTCCATCGCCACGCCGTGGTTGGACAGGGTGAAGCCGTGGGTCACGTCGTCCACATCGTCGAGATTGGTGATGTAGATCGTCACCTCGTCGCCCTGGCGCACGGTGAACTTGTCGAGCGAGAATTGCGGCGCCACCGACCACATGTAGACTCGCACCTTGTCGCCGTCGCGGATGGGCTCGTCGGCGCCATCCTCGAGGTCAACGCCGTCGGCCTCGGCCTGTTTGCGCGCCTCCTCGAACATCGGGTCGTCGCGGCTCCAGACGTTGACGGGGTTGACGATGTCGCGGCGCACGATGATGCAGTCATGCGGCTCGGCAAAGGTGGGCCCGTCATGCACAACCGGCATGTCATCCTGGGTGATGTCGATAAGCTGCTCGTTCTCGGGCTTCAGGGGGCCAACGTTGATGAAGCGGTCCTTCGAGAACTTGTTGAGAGAAATCAGCCATTTGCCATCGGCTTCCTTGGTCTCGCCCATGGACGAGTGGTTGTGGCCCGGCTGGTAATGCACGTCCGTCTTGGTGACGATCGGGTCGACGTCCTCGCCCGCATAGGCGCGCACGGCCTTTTCCAGATCCCACTTCACCACCTGGCTGTCGAGGAACAGCGTGGTATAGGCCATGCCCTTGCCGTCGAAGGCGGTGTGAAGCGGCCCGAGGCCCAGTTCCGGCTCGGCCACGATGCAGGAGCGTTCGTCGGCATCCTCGTCGAAAAGCGCGTCCACCTTGGTCACGTCGATCACCGAACAGGTGGGCGACAGCTTGCCGTTGATGACCACATGCTTGCCATCCGGTGCGGTGTTGCAGCCGTGCGGGCTGTTGGGAATGGGCACGTAGCGGGTGTATTTCTTGTTCCGGCCCTTGCGCCCGTCGATCACCTTGACGCCCTTGTGCTCTTCGTAGTCGCCGTTCTCGATGCCCTTCTCGATCTCCTTGATGTTGAAGATCACGCAATGGTCCATCTCGTTTTCCGTCATCTCGGCGAGCGTCATGCCCATTTCCGAGTTGTATGAGGTCGAGAAGGCGTATTTGCCCTGATAGTCGGCATCGCAATTGTCGAGATTGCCCGAGACCATCACCTGCCAGGCGATTTCCATAGTGTCGCCGTCGATGGCGGTGAAGATGTTCACGTATTCGTCCGGTTCATCGAGGATCGAGCCGTCATTCACTAGCGGCATCTCGTGCTCGCCATTGGCGAAGACATAGCCGGTGCGCGGGAATTTCTGCGGACGCAGGCCGTGAATGTCGCCGGTATTGGGGATCTCGATGATCTTGTCGCATTTCATCACGTCGCAGCGCACCCGCGCCACGCGGGTATTGGCCTTGTCGTTCATGAACAGATAGCGCCCGTCATAGGTGCCTTCGGTGAAGGACATGTGCGGGTGGTGCAGGTCGCCGTTGTCGTAGGTCTTCATGCCGCGCCCGGCGAGAAACTCCCTGGTTTCCGGCAGCAGCCCCTCGGTCAGCACCTTGAGCGACTCGTTGGTCTGGCCCCAGCCCGTGGCCGAGCAGCGGTTGAAGACCGGCACGCGCATCAGCTCGCGCATGGACGGAAAGCCCAGGATACGCATCTCGCCCGTCTGGCCCGACGACCAGAAGCCGTAATATTCGTCCAACTCGCCCGGTTCGGGCGAATAGGCGGCGGTGGCGGCCTGCGCCGGGCTGGCGCCGCCGAAAAGCCCGCCGGCCGCGCCCGTGGTGGCTGCCACGGCGCCGGTGGCCGTCGCTCCCAGCATTCCCCGCCGCGTCAGTTTGATCTTTTCCTTGAGGTCAGACATGTGAGGTCTCCTTTTTCCCCTCTTTCTGGGCGAGCAGATTATCCATCCGGCTCTCGCCCGCCTTGGCGGCCGCCTGATCGCGCGTCCGCCGCTTCAATTGCCGGATCACCACCGGACATTTTGTTTCGGAGTAGTATAGAACCTGGCAATGCAGGCAGTTCACGCATTCGTTCGGGTTGATCTCGCCCGTGGGATGGATCGCCTGAACAGGGCATTCGTTGGCGCAAGTCTGACAGGGGCTGCCGCATTCGTGGTAGCGCTTGAGCCAGTCAAACATCCGCATCCTTGCCGGGATCGCCAGCGCCGCGCCCAGCGGGCAGAGATAGCGGCAGTAGAACCGTTCGACGAAAAGCCCGATCAGCAGCAGCACCAGGGCGAAGACCACGAAAGGCCAGTCGCGCATGAACTTGAGGATGATCGCGGTCTTGAACGGCTCGACCTCGGCGAATTTCTCGGCCATCGGGATCGAGACGAGGGTGACCCCGAACAGCCCCAGAAAGATCATGTACTTGACCGGCCAGAGCCGTTCGTGCAGGCCCCAGGGCAGGTCCCATTGCGGCACCTTGAAAAAGCGCGCGATGCGGTTGGTCAGCTCCTGCAGCGCGCCGAACGGGCAGAGCCAGCCGCAATAGGCGCCCCGCCCCCAGAAGATCAGCGCGGCGGCGACGGCGAAC
>JAUIBJ010000540.1 GCA_030428025.1 Alphaproteobacteria bacterium | reverse complement strand
CTCGATCCGGTCGCGGTTCGCCTCAAGCCCGTCGACCAGATTGTCGGTGAAGGCCGAGGCCGCATCGCCCAGAAGCTGCATCGACTGCAGCACGTTGTAGGCCATCATCGGCTTGTAGACATTGAGTTCGAAATGCCCCTGGCTGCCGGCGAAGCCCACCGCCGCGTCATTGCCCATCACCTGCACGCAGACCTGTGTCAGCGCCTCGCACTGGGTGGGGTTGACCTTGCCGGGCATGATCGAGGAGCCCGGCTCGTTTTCCGGCAGAATGAGCTCGCCCAAGCCACAGCGGGGCCCGGAGCCCAGAAGCCGGATGTCGTTGGCGATCTTGAAGAGGCTGGCCGCCACCGTCTTGAGTGCGCCGGACATCTCCACCATGGCGTCATGCGCCGCCAGCGCCTCGAACTTGTTGGGGGCGGTGACGAAGGGCAGGCCGGTGATCTCGGCCATGTTCTTCGCCACCATCACGTCCCATCCCTTGCGGGTGTTGAGCCCGGTGCCGACGGCGGTGCCGCCCTGGGCCAGTTCGTAGATGCGGGGAAGCGCGCCCTTCACCCGTTCGATGCTCATCGCCACCTGATGGGTGTAGCCCGAGAATTCCTGGGCCAGCGTCAGGGGGGTTGCGTCCTGCGTGTGGGTGCGGCCGATCTTGATGATGCCGTCGAAGGCCTGCACCTTCCGCTCCAGCGCCGCGTGCAGTTTGGCGAGCCCCGGCAGCAGCACGTCATGGGCCGTCATCGCCGCGGAGATATGCATCGCCGTCGGGAAGGTGTCGTTCGAGCTTTGCCCCATGTTACAGTGATCGTTGGGGTGGACGGGATCCTTGCTGCCCATGGTGCCGCCCAGGATCTCGATCGCGCGGTTTGCGATCACCTCGTTGGCGTTCATGTTGGATTGCGTACCCGAGCCGGTTTGCCAGACGACCAGCGGGAAGTTGTCGTCGAGCTTGCCGGCGATCACCTCTCCCGCGGCCTCGATGATGGCGTCGGCAAGGCGCGCATCGAGCGTGCCTTGCTCCTTGTTGGCCATCGCGCAGGCCTTCTTGATCACGCCAAGCGCCCGCACGACCGCCACCGGCTGTTTTTCCCAGCCGATCGGGAAGTTCATGATCGAGCGCTGGGTCTGGGCGCCCCAGTACTTGTCACTGGGCACCTCGAGAGGGCCGAAGCTGTCGGTTTCGGTGCGGGTATCGGTCATGGCGGGGCACTCCTGAAATCGGTTTGTCCCCGTCATACCTCAGTGACGCGAAAGATCAATGCGAGGCGGAAGACGATGGCGCGGCGCGGAGGGACACGCCCGCCGTCATGGCAGCGACCGCAAAATGGGCGGGTACGGGCAGGTAAAGTTTCGGGAAAGTCCCCAAGGCTGGACGGGCTACTTGCGGAAGCTGTCGAGGCTCACCACCTCGGCATCCTTTCTTTCCTCGTCCTCCTCGGCGTCCTCGACCATGCCGGCGGTGTCCGCATCGCCCTCCTCGTCGCCCTCGTCGTCCTCATGCGTCTCGAAGCGCAGGCCGAATTCGACCGAAGGATCCACGAAGGTCTGGATCGCGTCGTAGGGGATATAGAGATGTTCCGGCGCGTCGCCGAAATTGAGGGTGACGCCGAAACCCTCGTCATTCACCTCCAGATCGTCGAACCAGTGCTGCATGACCACGGTCATGTCGGTCGGGTAGCGCTCCTTCAGCCAGTCGGCCAGCCGCGCATCGGGATGCGTGGTGTCAAAGGTGATGAAGAAGTGATGCGCCCCGGGCAGCCCATGGTCGCGCACGTCCCGGAGAACCTCCTGGATGAGGCCGCGCATGGCGTTGTGCATGAGTTTTCCGTAGTCGATTTCTCGCGGCATGGATGTTCCGGGCGGGCTCGCATTGGGTGACGGATTCGTCTCCTAACAAAGACCCGTGGCGCTCCGGCGTCAAACTAAAAATTCCGCCCCGCCCGCAATCGCCGCCATCAGCGCAAGAACGGCGATGAGCGGCAGGCGCAGGGCCAGAAGCAGAACCGCCGCCAGGGCGATGAGCGCGAGGTTGCCAGGCTGAAGGCTGGCGAGGCTGACAGCTGGGCCGAAGCGGGCGGGCGAGACATCGGCAAAGATCACATGAAGGGCGAACCAGACCGAAAGGTTGAGGATCACCCCCACCACGCTGGCAGAGATCGCCGCGAAGGCACCGTTGAGCCGGGGCCGGGCGAGCAGGGTTTCCAAATAAGGAGCGCCGGCGAAGATCCACAGGAAGCAGGGGGTGAAGGTCACCCAGAGCGTGAGCAGCGCCGCCACGGTGGCGAGGCCCGTGCCGCCTTCGGCGAATCCCGCGAGGAATCCCACGAACTGGGTCACGAGGATGAGCGGGCCGGGGGTGGTTTCGGCCAACCCCAGCGCATCGATCATCTGCGCGGTCGTGAGCCATCCGTGGGTTTCGACCGCGGCTTGAGTCATGTAGGCCAGCACCGCATAGGCGCCGCCGAAGGTGACCACCGCGAGTTGCGAGAAGAAGAGGGCGAGCTCGGTGAGGAAGCCGGCGCCGGAGAGCCAGAGCAGCGCCAGGGGCGCGAGCCAGAGCGT
Organism: Alphaproteobacteria bacterium; assembly: GCA_030428025.1. Lineage (GTDB taxonomy): Bacteria > Pseudomonadota > Alphaproteobacteria > Rhodobacterales > Rhodobacteraceae > Roseovarius. The sequence goes on along the minus strand of JAUIBJ010000540.1, from coordinate 819 downwards.
GCCCCAGACGCCGATGGTGGCCAGCGTGCGCGGCCGGCGCTGCGGGGCAGGGGCGGGGGCGCCGGCGGTCTCCCGCGCGGTGAGAAAACCCCAGAGCGCGGCCGCTGCGATGATCAGCGGGAAGGGCACCGAGAGGAAAAAGAGCGCGGCGAAGGCAAGCCCCGCCAACACCCAGCTCGACAGGGCGGCAAGGGCCTTGTGCGAGAGCCGCCAGAGCGCCCGAAGGACGACCACGACCACCGCAGCCTTGATGCCGGCGAAGAGCGATTGCACGAGGGGCAGATCCCCGAAGAAGGCATAGCCGAAGGCCAGACCCATGATCACCGCGGCCCCGGGCAGTACGAAAAGCAGCCCCGCGATCAGCCCGCCGGGCACGCCACGCAGTTTCCAGCCGGCATAGGTGGCCAGTTGCATCGCCTCCGGCCCCGGCAGGAGCATGCAGAAGGAGAGCGCCTGAAGGAACTGCTGTTCGGTCAGCCATTTGTGCCTCTCCACCAGTTCCGCATGCATGAGCGAAATCTGCGCCGCCGGGCCGCCGAAGGAGATGAGGCCGATCCGGGCAAAGGTGGCGAAGATCTGCGAAAGCGGCGTGTCCATGGCTGGGGTCTATCCCGCCCGTGGTGCAATGCAAGCCGGATTGGCCCATGTCGCAAAACCGTCATGGGGGGCGACGGGCCGTTTCCCGCGCGGGAATTTGTGCAAATTCCGGGAACTTGGCAATGGCGCGCGAGGGGGAGAAGTGCAGGCTTCTGTTGCCAGGTGCCTGCGAACCCCGCCTTACCTTGCTAGAGGCAAGGGCTTAGATTTCGGTCTTGTTAC
>JAUIBJ010000015.1 GCA_030428025.1 Alphaproteobacteria bacterium | reverse complement strand
GGCTGCCGCCAGATCAGATGCGGGGCCCAGAAACCCATCCGCAGAAGCTGCAGCACGCCGCCCGCCAACGCCAGCGCGCCGAGGAACGGCGCCGGCAGATACGCCAGGAAGCCCAGCGGCACCAGCGCGATGCAGACCAGGGCGGCGATGTCGAGCGCCCGGCTGCTTTGCGGCAGCGCCGCCTCGGGCATGCCTCCCAGTTTCAGTGCGTTGCGAGTGAAGGCGGGCGTCACCCGCCCGCCCAGAACGGCGATCATCAGGCAAAGGGCGAAGAGCCCCGCACGCAAACCCGCATCGAGCGTATTCGCGAGGCCCATCCATTCCAGATGCGTCAGCAGATTGCCCGCCCAGACGAGCGCGAGAAACGCAAGAAAGGCCACATTCTGCGGTTTGGGACGCCGCACAAGCATCCCTGCAACGCCCACGCCCAGCGCCGGCAGGAAGGCCAGATCGACCACCGCCACCAGCGGCGCCGGCAGAGCGGCAGAGACCCACATCGCCACCCGCCCGGCCATCCACAGCCCCGCGGTCAGCGCCACGAACGCGGGTGCCGCGGCCTGATGCCCGGTCCAGCCCGGCACGGCGGTCAGGAAGAAGCCCCCAAGAGCCGCCCCGGCATAGCCGAAGATCATCTCATGCGCGTGCCAAAGATGCGGAGGCGGAGCGAAGGGCATGTCGCCCATCATCCCGCCGGCGAAATGAACGCCCAGCCAAAGCTCCCATACAAGCAGGGCAAACACCGCGAAAAATCCGGCGGCGAGGAAGAAGACGCGGTAGGGCTCGGACAGCGCGCGTTTCAACGCGGCGATCATGTCATCGCCCCGCCCTGGCGCTGCCGGCGCTTGAGCACCGGACAGGTGGCGGCATCGTTCATCACCACCTGACAGCGCAGGCAAAGGACACATTCATTGGGATTTATCCGGCCCAGCGGGTCGATGGCACCCACGGTGCATTTTGTCTCGCACAGCCGGCATTCACGGCCGCATTGCGGACGGCGGTGCAGCCAGTCGAAGATCTTCAGCTTGGCCGGAATCGCCAGCGCTGCACCCAGCGGGCAAAGATAGCGGCAATAGAAGCGCTCGATGAACAGCCCCGCCACCAAGAGCGCCACCACGAAGGCGACGAAAGGCCAGGCTCGTATCATGCGCATCGAGATTGCAGTCTTGAATGGCTCCGCCTCTGCCAGGATCAGGGCCTCTTTCATAGAATAGAAACTGAGCGCGAGGATGGCCACGAAGAGCGTGTACTTGATGATCCAGAGCCGTTCATGCACCGCATGCGGCACGGGCACTTGCGGCACGCGAAGGCGCTGCGCGGCCGCGTTGGTCAGTTCCTGCAACGCGCCGAAGGGGCAGAGCCAGCCGCAGAACACGCCCCTCCCCCAAAACAGCAGCCCCAGCGCAACAAAGCCCCAAAGGGTGAAGATCACCGGCTCGATCAGGAAGGTTTCCCAGTGAAAGCCGGTCAGAAGCGACTGCACGAAGGCTACCACCTGAACCACCGACAGCTGCCCGCCCAGCCCCCAGCCCAGCCAGATCAGCGTGACCGCCAGAAAGCCCAGCCGCGTCATCCGCCACAGTCGCGGACGACGCACCAGGCTTTCCTGAAAGAGCAGGATGAGGGTGAGCAAAACGAGCATCAGGGCGACAGACGCGACAGCGAGGCGCTCAGCCTTCCAGCGTACCTGCCATAACGGCGCGGGTTCGGCGGGCGGCTTCGTGATGAAGGCGGAAGGAAGGGTATAGTCAAGCGTGGCGGTGAAGGCCAGCGGCCCGTCCGCTCCGGGGCGCGAGGCGGTCAGTTCGAGCGTGAAGGGTTGAGTGGCGTCGAACCCCTCGCCCGGCAGGCGAAAGATGCTGCGCTCCTTGAACTCGGGCGCGCCAGGGGCAGCAAGATCGTCGATCCGCGTATAGCCCGACTTGACCAGCGCGATACGCCGGCCGTCCTGCACCACCGCAAGCCGGTCAAAGACCCCCTCGCGCCGCCAGGCGGTGCCGCGATGGGAATACAGCCCGCGAGACGCCACGAAAAGCGCCGTCTCGCCGGGCCCGAGCGCGCCCACGGCGCGGGTATATTGCTGCTGCCCCAGAATGTTGCGGCCGATGGTCGGCGGGTCGAGCAGCCCGGCGTAAAGGTCGATGAAGGGCGCCTCGCCCTCGGGCACGGGAACCTTCGCCCCTCGAAGCGCGCGGCGGGCCTCGCTGAGGCTGATTGTCAGGTGCGTGATCGCCCCTGTCCCCTCAAGCGCCGCCCAGTCGCGCGGCTCGAAACTCACCCGGTCAATCCCGCCGCCGGGCAGGACACCCCGGGCGATAGCCAACGTGCGCGCCGTACGCAAAATCGAATCGCGGATCACACCCGTGGAAACGGTGGCGCGCGAGATGATGTCGGGCATGTCGGGCCCCGCCCCCGGCCCCTCGGGCGCGGCAAGGTCGATCCCGGCGAAGCCGTCGACGAAGCGCGCGATATCGTCGTCGGAAAGGCCCAGTGTCAGGATCGGCTCGGCATGCTGCATGAGCCTCGCGCCGGCGATGCGGCCGGCCATGTCGATTGCGACCAGCATGTCGATGGGCCGGCCGGAATAGCCCACCGAGCGTGTCACTTCCCATGTCGAGGCGATGTGGCCCACGGTGCCTTCGGCATCCGAAACGGTCCAGCCCGGCACGCCGTCGTCCCGACGTTGAAGCAGAAGCGGCGCCTGCCGATCGAAAAGCGCGGCGGCAAGTTCGGGCGTGGGGGCCGCGGCCGCCTGAGCACCTTCGCGCCCCAGGCGCAGCACCCCCTCGGCCTGCACCGCGCCGCAGATGAGGGTTAACCACGCGAGAAGAAATAGGCCCAAACGGTTCATGCCGCCTGTCTCGCGCATCGCCCGGCGAAAGGCGTTGACAAAAGTCAAGGATCGCGGCGCGCGCCGGAGCCACCCTCGGGGCGCCTCACCAGCGGAATTGGAGAAACCCAAATGACACCGAACAAAGCCAGATGGCGCGCCACGCTCCTTTCGAGCGCAGCCATTGCCCTCGGGTTGGCCGTACCTGGCGCCATGGCCCAGGACAAGCCCGCCGATCACGGCGACGATCCGGCGGCGGCCTATCAGCCCAGCATGACCACGCTGGGCCAGATCCAGGTCGAGATTCCGGGCCGCAAGCCCGGCGACCCGGTGATGACCCCCAGCGAGTACCAGAAGGCCAACACCATCTATTTCGAGCGCTGCGCGGGCTGCCACGGCGTCCTGCGCAAGGGGGCGACCGGCAAGGCGCTGACCCCCGACATCACCCGCGAGAACGGCTTCGAATACCTGCGCGACTTCATCACCTACGGCTCGCCCGCAGGCATGCCCAACTGGGGCACCTCCGGCGATCTGACCGAGGAGGAAGTCGACATGATGGCGCGCTACATCCTGCTGGAACCGGCAGCGCCGCCCGAATTCGGCATGCCAGAGATGAAGGCCAGCTGGAAGGTGCATGTGGCGCCCGAGGACCGGCCCACCGAGAAGATGAACGATATCGACATCGACAACCTCTTTTCGGTCACGTTGCGCGATGCCGGCCAGGTCGCCCTGATCGACGGGTCGAGCTATAACATCCGGGCGGTGATCGATACCGGCTATGCCGTGCATATCAGCCGGATCTCGGCCTCCGGCCGCTATCTCTACGTGATCGGACGCGACGCCAAGGTCAACATGATCGACCTGTGGATGGACCCGCCCGCCACCGTCGCCGAAATCAAGGTCGGCACCGAGGCGCGCTCGGTCGAAACCTCGAAGATGGAAGGATGGGAAGACAAGTATGCCATCGCCGGCAGCTACTGGCCGCCGCAATACGTGATCATGGACGGCGACACGCTGGAGCCGCTCCGGATCAAGTCCACCCGCGGAATGATCTTCGACGAGCAGACCTACCACCCCGAACCCCGGGTCGCGGCGATCCTGTCCTCGCATTACAACCCGGAATTCATCGTCAACATCAAGGAGACCGGCAAGATCCACCTGGTGGACTATTCCGACATCGAAAGCCTGAAGGTGACGGAAATCGACGCCGAACGCTTCCTGCACGATGGCGGGCTGGACAGCACGCAGCGCTATTTCCTGACCGCGGCCAACGCCCGCAACAAGGTGGTGGTTCTGGACACCAAGGAAGGCGATGTCGAGGCCGTTATCGACACCCAGGGCCAGACCCCGCACCCCGGCCGGGGCGCGAATATCGACCACCCGGCCTACGGGCCGGTCTGGGTAACCTCGCATCTGGGCGACGAGACGGTGGCGGTGATCGGCACCGATCCCGAAGGTCATCCGGAGTACGCCTGGAAAATGGTTCAGCAGCTCTACGCGATGGGCGGCGGATCGCTCTTCGTCAAGACGCACCCGGAATCGGAACACCTTTACGTCGATGCACCGCTGAACCCCGATGCCGAGGTCTCGGGCTCGGTCGTGGTGTTCAACGTCGCCGACCTGGCGCAGGAGGAACCGGAATACACGGTTCTGCCGCTGGTCGAATGGGCCGGTATCGCCGAAGGCCAGCCTCGCGTGGTGCAGGGCGAATTCAACAAAGCCGGCGACGAGATCTGGTTCTCGGTCTGGAATGCGAAGGACAAGGAATCGGCCATCGTCGTGGTCGACGACAAGACGCTTGAGTTGAAGCACGTCATCAAGGATCCGCGCCTTGTGACGCCGACCGGCAAGTTCAACGTCTACAACACCCGGTCCGACGTCTACTGACGCGGACACGCCGGGGGCCCGCATGGCCGGGCCCCCGGACCAATCGAGAATTGCACGCCAACGGCAAAGGAACGAGCGAGATGACCGGGACGGGACAAGTTTTTCTGATCGGGGCGGGCCCCGGCGCGGCCGACCTGCTGACGCTGCGCGCGCTGCGCATGCTCGAGGCCGCCGACGCGGTGGTCTATGACCGGCTGGTCAGCCCGGAAATCCTCGCCTACGCGCCGCCTTCGGCGCGGATGGTTCCCGTGGGCAAGGCGCCCGGCCGCCATACCGTACCGCAGGACCTGATCAACGAGATACTGGCGGAACTGGCCTGTCAGGGGCTCACCGTGGCGCGCCTGAAAGGCGGCGATCCGCTCATTTTCGGGCGCGGCTCGGAAGAGGCGGCCTATCTGGCCGAGCGTGGCATCGCCGTGGAATACGCCCCCGGCATCACCGCCGCACAGGGCATGGCCGCCGCCACTGGCGTGCCGCTCACGCATCGCGGGCTTGCGACCGGCGTGCGCTATGTCACCGGGCATCGCGCGGCCGATGCGCGTCTGGATCTGGACTGGACGAGCCTCGCCAGCGAGGAGACGACACTGGTGGTCTACATGGGCGCGGCCAATATCGCCGAGATCGCCCTGCGCCTGATGGCCGAGGGCCTGCCCGGCAGCCTGCCGGTGCTGGCGGTGTCGGAGGCCACGACCCCGCGCGAGACGCGCGCCCTTTCGCGGCTCGACCGGATCGGGCTGGAGATGGCCGCGCGCCCGATGCCCGCGCCGGTGCTGTTCGTCATCGGGCATGTGGTCTCGCTCTACCGTGCGGACGTGCCGGCGGAGTGGCTCGCCGGGCCCGAACCGATGGCGCTGGCCGGTGAATAGAGCCCTTCTCATATGCGCCTGTCTCGCCGCCGTTCCGGCCGCCGCCGATCCCGATCCGCAGGCGCTGGAACGACTGGTGCGGCAGGATTGCGGCTCCTGCCACGGCCTGACGCTCAAGGGCGGACTGGGCCCCGACATCCGCCCCGGGGCGCTGTCGCATTATGAGGCCGAGACGCTGAAGGGGGTGATCCTCGACGGCATCCCCGGCACACCCATGCCGCCCTGGCGGCCGCTGCTGAGCGAGGCCGAGGCCGACTGGATCGCCGATTATCTGCTCAACGGAGAAAGCGAATGAGCCTGACCGCCCGTCTCTTCGGGGGTGCTGCCCCACACTTTGAAACCCGGGGGGCTTCAACGCTCCCTCCGGAGTATTTTCCGCAAGATGAAGCAAGGGCGCCTGAGCTTCATCTTGCCCGAAATACTCCCGCCGGAGGCGTCCGGCATCTGATCCAGGCGGCGGCGCTGGCGGTTTGCGCGCTGACGGCGCCCTTTGCCCAGGCCCAGGCCACCGGCGATCTGGGACTTGTCGTCGAACGCGCCACCGGCTCTTTGCTGGTGGTGGATCAGTCCGACCGGGCGGCGCTCGGGCGAATCGAGGGCCTGGGCGATCTGTCGCACGCCTCGCTGGTCTATTCGCCGGACGAACGCTTCGCCTATGTGTTCGGACGTGACGGGGGGCTTACCAAGGTTGACATCCTCGCCCGCGACGTGGTGGCGCGGGTGATGCAGGCGGGCAATTCCATCGGCGGGGCGATCTCGGACGATGGCCGCTATGTGGCGGTGTCGAATTACGAACCGGGCGGCGTGCGCGTCTTCGACGCCGAGACGCTGGAAATGGTGGCCGACATCCCCACCGGCAGCAAGACAATCGGGCTGGTGGACATCCCCGGCACACGCTTCGTCTTTTCGCTGTGGGACGCGGGCGAGACCTGGATCGCCGATCTGTCGGGCGAAACACCGCAGATCACGAAAATCGAAGGAATGGGCCGGAACCCCTATGATGCACTGGTCACCGGCGACGGACGTATCTATATCGCCGGGCTTTTCGGTGAGGATCACCTGACCGCGCTCGACCTCTGGCAGGATCCGCCGGTACCGGAGCCGATCCTGCAGGGCTATTCGCAGGGTCGCGAGGGGTTGCCCGTCTACAAGATGCCGCATCTGGAAGGCTGGGCGCTGGCCGGCCATGATTTCGTGCTGCCGGCGATGGGCCAGCACGAGGTGCTCTGGGTCGATGCGCGCACGCTGAAGGAGACCGGCCGAACGCCGACCCACGGCCAGCCCGTCTTTGCCATGGCCCGGCCCGACGGCCGGCAGGTCTGGGTGAATTTCGCCCATCCCGACAATGACACGATTCAGGTGATCGACACATTGAGCAAGGAGGTGATCCACCAGTTCACCCCCGGCCCCGGCGTGCTGCACATGGAATTCACGCCGCGCGGCCATGAGGTGTGGCTGTCGGTGCGCGATGCCGGCAAGGTGATGGTCTACGACACCCAGACCTTCGAGAAGCTGCGCGAGATCGAGGCCGACAGCCCCTCGGGTATCTTCTTCACCGCCCGCGCCCACAAGACGGGGCTCTGAGCGATGGACGGCGTGAGCGATCCCATCGACAGGGCGCTGCTCAACGACTGGCAGCGTGATTTCCCCGTCACCTCCCGGCCCTTCGCGGTGCTGGCGGGGGCCTTGGGCACGACCGAGGCCGACGTGATCGCCCGCCTGCGGCGCAAGGCCGAAGCGGGCCAGATCACCCGCGTGGGCGCTACCTGCTCACCCAACACCATTTCGGCCAGCACACTGGCCGCCATCGCGGCCCCCGACCACCGGATCGAGGAAGTCGCCGCCATCATCGGCGCCGAACCGGGGGTGAACCATTCCTACCTGCGCGAGAACGAATGGAACCTGTGGTTCGTGGCCACCGGCCCCGACCGCGCCCATATCGACGCGGCGCTTGCGCGGATCGCGCGGAAGGCCCGGCTGCGGGTGCTCGACCTGCCCCTGGTGCGGCCGTTCAACCTCGATCTGGGGTTCAGCCTGCGGGGGGCGGCACAGTCGCGGCCCGTGCTGCCGCCGCCCGATGCGTCGGCGATCGCACCCGGCGACCGGGCCATCATGCAGGCGCTGATGCAGGGCCTGCCGCTGGAGGAAACCCCCTACGGCACGATCGCCCACCGGCTGGGGCGCAGCGAGCCCGAGCTAATGGCCCGCATCCGCCGCCTGAGCGACGCCCACATCATCTCGCGCCTGGGCGTGATCGTGCGCCACCGGGCGCTCGGCTGGCGATCCAACGCCATGGTGGTCTGGGACCTGCCGCATGACGCGATCACAAAGGCCGGCCCCGCGCTGGCCGCGCAGCCGGGTGTCACGCTCTGCTACGAGCGCCGCCCGGTCGAGGGGATCTGGCCCTACAGGCTCTATTCGATGATTCACGCCCGAAGCCGCGCCGACGCTCTGGCGGCGCTGGAGGCCGCGGCCGCTCGCCCGGAACTGGCCGGCGCGCCGCATCTGGCGCTCTTCTCCAACCGATGCTTCAAGCAGACCGGCGCGCTGGTCGCCGAGGAAAGGACATCCGCATGAACCTCGACACCACCGACCGCCGGATCCTCAACGCCCTGCAGGATGGCTTTCCGCTCGTCGCCGAGCCCTTCGCGCAGGTGGCAAGCGATCTGGGGCTGAGCGAAGACGACCTGCTCGCCCGGCTCGGTCGGATGAAGGAAAAACGCGTCATCACCCGCTTCGGGCCCTTTTTCGATGCCCAGGCGATGGGCGGGGCCTTCTGCCTCTGCGCCATGGCGGTGCCCGAGGCGGAATTCGAAATCGTCCTGACAAAAGTCAATGCCCGGCCCGAGGTGGCACACAATTATGAACGCAGTCACCGGCTCAACATGTGGTTCGTACTGGCCACGGAGACCGAAGAGGAGATCGAGGCGGTGGCATCGTCCCTGGAGCGGGAAACGGGGCTGCGCGTGCTCCGTTTCCCGAAACTCCGGGAATTCTTCATCGGATTCAGGGTGGCCGCATGAGCATCGACGCAACTGACAGGGCGATCATCGCCGCAACGCAGGACGGGCTGCCGCTGGTCCCCCGGCCCTATGCGGCGGTGGCCAAGACGCTGGGGCTGGAAGAGAAGACAGTCCGCCACCGGCTGCGCCGCATGCAGGAAACCGGCATCGTCCGGCGGATCGCCGTGGCGCCCAACCATTATGCGCTCGGCATGGTGGCCAATGGCATGTCGGTCTGGGATGTGGAAGATGCGCGCGTCGCAGAACTGGGCACGGAAGTGGGCGCGCTTCCCTTCGTCAGCCACTGTTACGAACGCCCGCGCGCTCTGCCCGACTGGCCCTATAACCTCTTCGCCATGGTGCACGGGGAAAGCCGTGCCGAGGTGGAGGAGAAGCGCGCCGCGATTGCCCGGCTTCTGGGCCCGGCCTGTCGGGGCGGCGATATCCTCTATTCGACGCGCATATTGAAAAAGACCGGGCTCCGGCTTCGGCCCAGGGAGAAGTGAGATGTTCCGCCTATCAGAGTACATGCAACAGCTTGTCGCCCCCACCCCAGTGCGCGCCCGGCGCGGCGCGGGGCCGGTCAAGCCGGTAGTGATCTGGAACCTGACCCGGCGCTGCAACCTGAAATGCCGCCATTGTTACACCGTTTCGGCGGATGTGGATTTCCCCGGCGAGCTGACAAGCGATCAGGCGCTGGCGGTGCTGGACGATCTGGGCGGCATGGGCCTGCCCGCGCTGATCCTCTCGGGCGGCGAGCCGATGGGCCGGCCCGACTTCTTCGAGATCGCACGCGCGGCGCGCGACAAGGTGCGGTTTCTGGCGCTGTCGACCAACGGCACGCAGATCCACGGCGAGGCCGCCGACCGGGTGGCCGAGATCGGGTTTCAGTATGTGGGCATCTCCATCGACGGGATCGGCAAGACCAACGACTGGTTCCGCGGCGTCGACGGCGCCTTTGCCGATGCGCTGAGGGGCGTTCGGGAATGCAAGGCGCGCGGCATCAAGGTGGGGCTGCGCTTCACGCTCACCCGCGACAATGCCGGGCAACTGCCCGACCTGCTGCGGCTCTGCGAGGACGAAGGCGTCGACAAGTTCTATCTCAGCCATCTCGTCTATGCCGGGCGGGGTGACAAGAACCGGGGCGAGGATGCGGTGCATGCCCATACCCGCGCAGCCCTTGACCTGCTGATCGACCGCGCCTGGGTGGGGGCGGCCGAGGATATGCCCCTGGATATCGTGACCGGCAACAACGATGCCGATGCCGTCTATCTGCTGCGGTGGGCGGAACGGCATTTCGACGCGGATCGCGTGGCGCATCTGCGCGACCACCTTGAGGCCTGGGGCGGCAATGCCTCGGGTCTGGGCGTGGCAAATATCGACACGCTGGGCCGGGTGCATCCCGACACCTACTGGTCCGACTACACCATCGGCAACGTCAAGACCGCGAAGTTTTCCGCATTGTGGACCGGGAACGATGCGATGCTGGAACAGCTGCGCCGGCGACCCCGGCCGCTCAAGGGGCGCTGCGGGGCCTGCGCGTTCAAATCGGTTTGCGGCGGCAACACCCGGATCCGCGCCCTGCAACTGACCGGCGATCCCTGGGCCGAAGACCCCGCCTGTTATCTCAGCGACCGGGAAATCGGCGTCGCCCCCGGCGGCGAAAGGCTGACCGTGACCCCCTTCCGAGGCAAGAGACATGACCCGGTTCACCGTTATTGCTAGCGCGCTGGCACTGATCGCGGGTGCGGCGCAGGCCGACCCGGTGGCGATTTACCGAGACAACTGCGCCACCTGCCACGGCGAGGACCGGCTGGGGGGCACGGGCCCCGCACTCATCCCCCAGACGCTGGGCCGGATGCGCGGGCCCGATGTGGCCGAGGTGATCGCAAAGGGCCGTGCGGCGACACAGATGCCGGGCTTTGCCGAGACGATCGGGGCTGAGGAGATCACGGCGCTGGCCGACTATCTCAAGACGCCGCTTGCGGCCGTGCCGGACTGGGGCGCCGAGAAGATCGCCGGAACCCTCTGGCGCGACCCGGATTATGCCCCCGTGAAGGCGCCGGTCTTCGACGCTGACCCGCTCAACATCACACTTGTGGTGGAGACGGGCGACCACCATGTCAGCGTGCTCGACGGCGACACCTTCGCCGTACTCGACCGGTTCGAGACGCCCTTCGCGGTGCATGGCGGCCCGAAGTTCAGCCCCGATGGGCGGTTCGTCTTCATCATGTCTCGGGACGGCTGGGTGCAAAAATACGACATCTGGGCGCTGCATCAGGTGGGCCGCGTCCGTGCCGGGCTCAACAGCCGCAACATCGCCATCAGCGCCGACGGGAAATGGCTGGCGGTGGCCAATTACCTGCCGATGACGCTGACCCTGCTGTCTACGGACGACCTGGGCGTCGAAAAGGTCATGCCGGTCATCGGCAAGGACGGCAAAAAAAGCCGGGTCTCGGCCGTCTATCAGGCGCCGCAGCGCGACAGTTTCATTCTCGCCCTGAAGGACACGCCGGAAATCTGGGAGGTGGCGACCGACCCGGATGCCGATCCCGTCTACGAGGGCTTCGTGCATTCCCGCGAAAAGGGCATGGTCGAGGGCCTGGCCTCCTCCGAAGGCCTGTTCGCACGGCGGCGGATCATGCTGAGCGAGCCGCTGGACGATTTCTTCTTCACCGACGATTACCGCAACCTGATGGGGGCCGCGCGCAACTCGGGCCGGGGCGTGGTGGTCAACCTCAACGTGGGCCGCGAGATCGCCGAGCTGCCGCTCCCCGGCATGCCGCATCTGGGCTCGGGCATCTCGTGGGAACGCGACGGGCGCCGGGTAATGGCCACCCCGCATCTGAAGGAGGCGAAGCTGTCGGTAATCGACACCGAGACATGGCAGGTCATCCAGTCCATCGACACCGAAGGCCCCGGCTTCTTCCTTCGCAGCCATGAGAATTCGCCCTATTTCTGGGCGGATGTCTTCTTCGGCCCCAATCGGGACGCGATGCATGTGATCGACAAGCAGTCGCTGGAAATCGTCCGTACGCTGCGCCCTGTGCCCGGCGCCACGGTGGCACATGTGGAATTCACCCGCGACGGAAAATTCGCCCTCGTCTCGGTCTGGGAAGAGGATGGCGCGGTGATCGTCTACGATGCCGAAACGCTAGAGGAAGTGACGCGCCTGCCGATGCGCAAACCGTCAGGAAAGTACAATGTCTTCAACAAGATCACCTTCTCCGAAGGCACCAGCCACTAGGCCTGCCGCGCTGATTGTCAGCCACGGACAGCCCTCCGACCCGGCCCCGGCCGAGGCCGCGCTGGCGCAACTGGCGGCACGTGTCACGCAACTCCTGCCGGGATGGCATCTGGGCTCGGCCACGCTTGCCACGCCCGGCGCGCTCGCGCGTGCCCTGGAGACCGTCGGACCCGCGCCGCTGATCTATCCGCTATTCATGACGCAAGGATGGTTCACCGCGCAGGCGCTGAAAGAGCGGCTACAAAACGCCGGGGCGCGCCCGCTCCTGCCCTTCGGCTGCGACCCCGGGCTGCCGGACATGGCGGCGGCCTTGCTGCGCGATGTTCTGGCCGAGCGGGGCTGGCAGGCCGGGCAGACGCGGCTGTTCCTCGCCGCTCATGGCTCGGGTCGCAGCCCCAACGCGGCACGCGACACCCACCGCTTTGCCGCGGCGCTGGCCGGCAGGATCGGCCTTGCCGAGATCCGCGTGGGTTTCGTCGAGGAGGCTCCCTATCTGGCCGAGACCGCCGCCGACATCGGCGCGCAGGCGATCTGCCTGCCCTTCTTCGCCGCGCGTGGCGGGCATGTGACCGACGATCTGCCGGCGGCGCTGGAGGAGGCGCGGTTCAAGGGCGTCTGTCTCGACCCGATCGGCTGTGCCCCCGGCGCCCCGGCGCTGATGGCCCGCACACTTCAAAGCGCCAGGGTGGCGGCATGAGCCCCTCGCGCCCCCGGCTCCCGCGGCTGTTCCTGCTGCTTTATCCCTTCACCGCGCTGGCCGTGGCAATCAACCTCTTCATGCTGTCGCTGATGTGGCAGGCCATGGGCTGGCCCGCACTCTCGCCGGTCGCGGCGCTCTGGCTCTGTCTGCCACTCGGGTTGCCGGCGAACTGGCTCGTCACCCGCTGGGTGCGGGGGCTGATCGACGAGGCCGAAGGGCGCCGTTAGCTCCCCCGCCCTCAGCCCGGATCGCGCCTGAGCGACTGCGCCATGCAGTGGATGCCGCCGCCCATCATGGTGAACATGTCCATTTCCGGGTCGTAGACGGTAAAGCCATTGGCGCGCAGCTTGCCCACCAGATCCTTGGCCTTGGCGGGCGCGAGCACCCGGTCGCCCCCTAGCGACATAACGTTGCATCCCAAGGCCATCGTGTCGCGAAATCCGACGGGGATCAGCTCGATCTTCCTCGATCTCAACCAGTCAATCACATGGTCCGGCGTTGTCTCGAGGCAGACCGCCGCGCATCTCGGCGCGATCATGCAGACCATAAGGTCGATATGCACATAAAACGGGTCGATATAGGCATAATGCACCTCCCAGCCCTCGGCCTCGATCCAGCCGCCGATCTGGCGGGCCGAGACCTCTTCGCAGCGCAGACCGGTATAGCCAATCAGCACCGCGCCAGGTTCGACGATGTGGAAATCGCCGCCCTCGAAACTGCCGGCACTGACCATGTCGTAGATGGGAATGCCCGCTTCGAGATAGAAGCGCAAAGCAGCGGAATACTCCCCCCTTCGCCGCGGGTTGGCCATCTGGGTGATGACCGCGCCCCACGGGGTCATGAAGCTGCTGTCGCGCGCATAGACGCCGTATTTCAGATGCTCGTCGGCGGGCAGCGTGTGAATGGCGACGCCGGCCTCTGTATAAGCCTCGCACATCTCGCGATACTGGCGCATGGCGGTCTGGTGATCCCAGGCTCGGCCCAGCGTGGCGGTCTCGCGGTAGATCGAACTGAAGGCCACGTTGTCCATATGCCCGAAGGTCTCGACCGGGCCGAGCAGCACGTCGCGCAGAAGGCCATATTCGGAATCGATGCCCCAGTCCTGCAGGGGCACGGTGCCACCGCCGGGCCTGCGGGCCTGAAGCGGCAGTGGAGCGGTGGGCTTGTCTTTGGGCATGGCGCGATCTCTCTGCATCGGTTTTGCCCGAGCGTAGACGTGAAACGCGCAAGGGAACAGCCCGGAATCGATACCGCCACGCTACGGCATGGAGCGGGCCTCGGCCTCGATCCAGTCGCAAACCGTCCGCAGGGCCGCCCGGTTCCGCGCACCGGGCCGGCTGAGCAGGAAGAAGGCGCGGGCCGGCGTCAGGTCGATGTCGAAGGGTTTGACCAGTCGGCCGCTGCGCACGTCCTCCTCCATGAAGGGAAAGACACCAAGGCCCACGCCCTGCCCCTCCGCCACCGCGCGGTCGACCATGTTGGAATCCTCCACCACGATCTCGCTCGCTGGCGAGAACTCGCCGTACCCGGCCCGCGCCCACCAGTTGCACCATTCGCTTCGGTCGTGCTGGTGGATGATCGGCAGCCCTGCCAGCGCAGTCGGTGTGTGGAGGCCCCCAAGCCGGTCGATCAGCGACGGGCTTGCCACCGGCGAATAGCGCACCTCCAGCAGCCGAACCGCATCAAGCCCGTGCCAGCGGCCCTGCCCCCAGTCCACCGCCAGATCGCTGCCCATCTCGTCCGCCCCGGCGATGCGGGGGCCGTGACGCACCGAAAGCTCGATTTCGGGATGTTCCCGCGCGAACCGCGCAAGCCGCGGGCCCAGCCAGCGCGCGCCGAAGATGGGGCCCACCGCTATGGTCACGGTCCGGCGGGCGGCGGTCAGCTGCCGGTCGAGTTCGGCGCGGATCTCGTCGAAGGCGCCGGTCAGAACGGCGGCCAGCCCCTGTCCCCGCTCGGTCAGCGTCTCCGCCCTTGTGTGGCGATGGAAGAGCTTGCAGCCCCATTCCCGCTCCAGCCCACGGATCTGGTTGCTGATCGTGGTGGGGCTCAGGCAAAGTTCTGCCGCGGCCTGCTTGAAGCTCAGATGCCGGGCGGCGGCCTCGAAGCTGCGCAACGCCGTCAGCGGCAACCGCCGGGTCGGAAGAGCCATCGCCAGCCTTTCATGGATAAAGTTTCCGCCATCCATAGCCGCCGGATTTCGCGCTTGTCAAACGGCGCGCGCCACAGGACCATGTGCGGCGAGGACCACACCATGCGTGTTGCCGACAAGCACAGCCAGGGATTGGAACAGACGTGAAGATCGCAATTATCGGCGCGGGCGCCATGGGATCGGTTTACGCCGCGCGCTTCGCGGAGGCGGGCCACGAGGTGGTCGCCATAGACCCGTGGCGCGCGCATATGGACGCCATCGCCGCTCAGGGCCTGCGTCTGGACGGGCCCGACGGAAACCGGACGGTGACAGACATCCAGGCCACTGACGCGCCGGAGGCGGCAGAGGGCGCGGGGCTTGTCGTCATCGCCACCAAGGCCGCGGGGGTGGCCGGGGCGGCGCAGGCGCTGCGGCCCCATCTGGGGACAGAGACGACAGTGGTGACTATCCAGAACGGGCTTGGCGCGGGCGAGAGGATCGCCGCGCATCTGCCGGGCGAGGCGGTGCTTCTGGGCGTGGCTGACGGGTTCGGCGCGTCTGTCCCCGCACCCGGCCATGTGCGGCACGCGGCGATGAAGCTGATCCGCCTGGGCGAGCTTTCGGGCGGCGAGACCGACCGGCTGCAGAAGGTCGCGGAGATATGGCAGGGGGCCGGCTTCAACGCCCGCACCTTCGCCGATATCCATCAGCTGATCTGGGAAAAACTGCTCTGCAACGTCACGCTTTCGGCGCCCTGCACGGTCTTCGACTGCACGGTGGGCGAGTTGCTGGACCACCCCGAGCACTGGCGGACCGCGCTGGCCTGCACAAGCGAGGCCCATGCCTGCGGGTTGGCCGAGGGGATCGGTTTCGGCTTTGACGATCCGGTCGACTACGTCACCCGCTTCGCCGAGGCGCTGCGCGGGGCCAGCCCCTCTATGCGGCTCGACCATCTGGCCGGGCGACGGTCTGAGATCGACTTCATCAACGGGGCCATCCCGTCGATCGGGCGGCGGCACGGCATCGCCACGCCGGTGAATGCCGAGCTGACAGAGGCGGTGCGAGCACGCGAGGCGGCATTCGGGGGAGGCAGCACATGAAGATCGCCAGTTTCGAAACCGAGGGGCGCAAAACCTACGGCCTTGTCCGCGACGGCGCGGTGCATCCCGTGACCCCCGGTTTCGCGGCGCGCCATCCCACGTTGCGGGCGCTGCTGGCGGCGGGCGATCCGGGCCTGCTGGCCAAAAACGTCGCGGACCGCGCCTTGCCGCTCGACACCATCCGCCCGATGCCGCCCATCCCCGACCCGTCGAAGATCCTCTGCATCGGGCTCAATTACGAAAAGCCCTACCCGGTGGCGGGTGCCGCACCTGCCTCGGACAATATCGTCATCTTCGGCCGCGACCGCGACAGCCTTGTGGGCCACGGCGCGCCGCTGGAAATGCCCCGGGGCGAGGCCGGCCAGAGCTTCGATTTCGAAGGCGAGATCGTGGCCGTGATCGGCAAGCGCGCCCGCCATGTGGCCGAGGCCGAGGCAATGGCCCATGTGGCGGGCTATGCCTGCATGAACGAAGGTTCGGTGCGCGGCTGGCAGAAGCATTCGGTGCATGCCGGCAAGAATTTCTTCGCCTCGGGAGCCTGGGGCCCGTGGCTGACCACCGCCGACGAGGCCGCGGCGCCGGAGGACATGCGGCTTGTCACCCGCGTCAACGGCCAGGTCATGCAAAAGGCGACCGGCAGCCAGATGATCCACCCCCTGCCCAGGCTCATCGCCTATCTGTCGCATATCACCCGGCTGGAGCCGGGCGACGTGGTCGCCACCGGCTCGCCCGACGGCACCGGCGGCAGCCGCACGCCGCCCGCCTTCCTCAAGCCAGGCGATGTGGTCGAGGTGGAGATCTCCACCCTCGGCCTTTTGCGCAACCGCGTCGCCGCGCCCTGACCCCCTCGAAGAGAGCCCCATGCATCCCGACCTTCAGACCTATCGCTTTTCGGTCAAGCCCCTGCCCGTGGAAGGCGGCCGACCGGTGGAACTGGCCCGCACCATGGCCGTGCATCCGCTGACCTACCAGGAACTGCCCTACGACCCGGAATATTCGCTTTATGCCGGACGCCTCACGCCGGAGAAGATGACCAATGCGACTCCGGACGAGATGTACTGGAAGGCGCGGCAGGCGATCATTTTCCGCCACACAGGCGAGCACCCGTTCGAGATTGCGGGGCCCGACGCGCTGACCCTTCTACAGCGCATCTTTCCGCGCGACATCTCTCGCGTCCGACCCGGGCGCTGTTCCTATCAGTTCGCCTGCTATCATGATGGCGGGATGATCACCGACGGGCTTCTGCTGCGGTTGGAGGACGACCGGTTCTGGTTCGCACAGGCCGATGGCGACCTGTTTTCGTGGTACATGGCCCATGCGGCGGGGCTCGACGTGACGATAGGCGACCCCGAGGTCTGGGTCAGCCAGGTACAGGGGCCGGGGTCGATGGCGCTTCTGGCCGATCTTCTGGATGGCCCGATGCCCGAGCCCTGGCGCTATTTCGACTGGGCCGAGGTAAAGATGGCGGGCGAGCGGGTGATCGTCAGCCGCACGGGCTTTACCAACGAACTTGGCTGGGAAATCTACTTCCGACCCGAGAACGATTTCGAGAGGCTGGGCGACCTGATC
>JAUIBJ010000539.1 GCA_030428025.1 Alphaproteobacteria bacterium | reverse complement strand
CTGCTGCTGGCGGGGAAGATGGCCGGCCAGATGGTGGGCGGCTTCGTGGCTCATCACGAAGGCCAGTTCGTCGGCGTTGCGCACATCCGCGATCAACGCCAGCGTGAAGGCCAGCACGGGCCGGCCGGTCTCGTCCAGCGTCTGGAAGGCATTGGCGGGCAGGCCCGGCCTTGTGTCCACCGCGATCCGGAAATCGCAGTTCGGAACCTCGCCCTGCCGGCGGCACAGCGCCTCGGCCACCGGTTCGACCCGCGCCACCACCGCCTTGAACCGCTCGACATCGGTCATGTCGGGCTGTTGCGGGGCTCGGGCCACGGGTTGCGACACCGGGGGGGCGGCGGGCGGCGCCCCGCATCCCGCCAGCAGGATCAGAAATAGCACGGCAAATCGGCGCATCAACGGCTCCCGGGGACAGTTTCCCCCCGGTTTTAACAGGGATCGGGCGGGCTTCCAGCCCGGAATGGCCTGCGCCCTCCTGCTTGCAATGACCCGCCAAAGGGATAGGTTAAACCCATGTTTTCCATCGAGCACGAATTCGACTCGACCGTGATCACCCTCGTCGATGAAGGCCGCGAGCGGCTTGAGGAGGACGTGATCATCAACGCATTCGAAGAATGCGTCACGATCGAACAATACGATCCCCGCACCGACCGGGTCGAGAGAATCACCCTCTCCCCCAGCCAGCTGCGCGACTTGGGCGCCGCGCTGAACCTGCCGGAAGGGGTCTATTCGCTGAGCGGCAAATCGCTCAGCACACCCTGAAAAGCTTGTCCCGTCCGCTCTGACCTCGTTCGAGAACAAGCCGCGTCTTCGGCAGCCCCAATGCCTTGGCCAGCAGCTTCTGCACCGAGGCGTTCGCCTTGCCGCCCTCGGGCGCGGCGGTGACGCTCACGCGGATCTGTCCGTCGCGCAACACGATGGCGTTGCGCGCGGCCTTCGGCGTCACGCGCAGGGCGATGAAGGTGCCGGGCACGGCCAGATGCGAGAGGTCGGGCAAATCCATGTGCCGGTTCTACCCGCTCGGCCGCCCGAACAGAAGATGCAGGGTTGACCCGGCGGCCCGCGCGACCGACATCTAGGCGCGAACCGAAGAACCGGACCCGCCCGATGCCAGATCCCAGCCACGCCGCCCTCGACTTTCTTCTCACCCGCCGCTCGCGCCCGGCCAAGACGCTCACCACGCCGGTGCCCGATGCGGACGCCCTGCGCCCGATCCTGACCGCAGCCGCGCGCAGCCCCGATCACGGCAAGCTGGAACCCTGGCGCTTCATCGTGCTGGAACGGGCCGCACTGACCCGGCTTGCGGACCTGGCGGCAGAGCGCGGCGCGGCCCTGGGCAAGGCGCCCGAGGAAATCGCCAAGGCGCGGGCGCAATATGACGACGCGCATCTGGCGGTGGCGGTGATCGAGGTGCAGAAGCCCTCCGACAAGATCCCGGCCCTCGAACAGACCTATTCCGCCGGCGCGGTATGCCTGGCGCTGCTCAACGCGGCGCTGGCCTCGGGCTGGGGGGCGAACTGGCTGACCGGCTGGGCCGCCCACGACCGCGGCTTTGCCGAAACCGGGCTGGGCCTTGGCGAAAACGAACGCGTCGCGGGCATGATCCATATCGGCACGGAAACCTCGGCACCGCCCGAGCGTCCGCGCCCCGATCTCGATGCCATCACGACCTGGGTGAGCGAATGATCTTCGCCGCCTTCCTCCAGGCCGTGGGCCAGATCGGCGATCCGCGCTTTCGCCGGGTGCTGCTGATCGGGGGGGGGCTGACGCTGGCGCGGCTGGTTGCGGCCTATGCCGGGCTTCTGTTCCTGGTCGAGGCGCTGACCGGCGAGACGACCGACCTGCCGCTGGTGGGCGAGGTGACCTGGGTGGGCGACCTGCTAAGCTTCGGCTCGCTCATCTTCATGGTGGTGCTCTCGGCCTTCCTGATGATTCCGGTCGCCTCGGCCATCACCTCGATGTTTCTCGACGAGGTGGCCCAGGCGGTGGAGGACCGCCATTACCCCCACCTGCCGCCCGCGCGCCGCACGCCCTTGGGCGAGGCGGTGCGCGACACGGTCAATTTCCTCGGCATCATCATCGCCGCGAACCTTCTGGCCTTCGTGGCCTATGCCTTCCTGCCTTTCGCCTCGCCCTTCATCTTCTACGCGCTGAACGGCTATCTGCTGGGGATGGAGTATTACACCTTGGCGGCGATGCGCCGGCTGGGGCGACAGGGGGCGAAAGCCTCACGTCGCAAGAATGTCCTGACGATCTGGCTGGCCGGCATCCTGATGGCGCTGCCGCTGACCCTGCCGCTGGTGAACCTCCTGATTCCCATTCTCGGGGCGGCGACCTTCACCCATATCTTCCACCGCCTGCAGCGCAACGCCTAGAGCGCCGGGCCCTCGCGGCCCGCGTCCTGTTCTTGCGGCGTGGGCGTATGGTTGCAGATCGCCCGCAACCGCCGTTCCCCCTCGCCCAGCGCCTCGGCCGCCTCCTGCGTCGGGGCGGCGGCAAGGTCGGTCCGCTCGCCCGGATCGGCGTGAAGGTCGAAAAGCTGCGGCGCGAAGCCCACGTAATACACATATTTCCACCGGTCCCAGCGGATCATGAAGGTGCCCGTGGTCGAGCCGCCATCGTGATATTCGCTGAAGACCGTGCGCGCGGGATCGTCGGGCTCCGCCGCCAGATCGCGCAGCGACCGGCCCGGATAGGCCCCCGCGCCCGCAACGCCGAGAACCTCAAACGCCGTGGGCGCGATGTCGATCAGCGAGGCGCCGGTGTGCACCCGCCGCCCCGCCGTCACGCCGGGGCCGGCCACGATCATCGGCACGCCGGCCGAGGCCTCGTACATCACCTGCTTGGTCCAGAAGCCCAGATCGCCCATCATGTCGCCGTGATCCGAGACATAGATCACCACGGTGTCCTCGGCCTGTCCCGAGGCCTCGAGCGCCGCCAGCACCTGCCCCACGCAATCGTCCATGAAGCTCGTGAGGCCGTAATAGGCCGCCTTGGCCTCGCGGATCTTCCCGAGGTCGAAATGCCGGTCATAGTCGAAGAACCGGGCGACATTGCGCAATTCGGGATGGCGCGGGCGGTCGGCCGGGTCATGGCCCGCCGGCAGGTCCATTTCCGCCGGATCGTAGAGCGCGGCCCAGTCCTCGGGCGCCCTGAGCGGGTAATGCGGGCTCACCAGCGAGACGAAACCGGCCCAGGGCCCCTCGCGCCGTTCCGGCGCATTTAGCCAGTCGATGGCGGCCCCGGTGATCGCGCGGTCGTAATCGGTATAGCTGCTGGGCCCCGTGCCGATATCGGCGGCCAGTTCCGCGGCGCTGTCATAGGCGGGCGGGTTCCTGCGCAAAAGGCCCACCGGCCAGCCGACCCCGCCCACCACATGCATCGGCAGAATTTCCCGGCTGAAGCCGTTGTCGTCCTCG
>JAUIBJ010000538.1 GCA_030428025.1 Alphaproteobacteria bacterium | reverse complement strand
GCGCACCTGCGCCCACCTGCTGCAATCCGCCGCCGGCGTGATGATCTTCGCCGAACCCCGTTTCGGCACCGCCATCCTCGAGGAAACCGACCTCGCCGGCCTCGCCGACGCGCAGGCGGAACTGGAGCGCGAGGTCGACCGACTGCTGGCCCGTCGCTCCGACATCCGCCAACTCTTCCTGGTGGGATCCTGCCCCTCCGAGGTCATCAAGCTCGACCTCGCCCGCGCCGCCGAAAGGCTTACCGCGCGCCACGCCCCAAGAGTGCGTGTGCTCAACTACTCCGGCTCGGGCATCGAAACCACCTTCACCGAGGGAGAGGATGCCTGCCTCGCCTCGATGGTTCCGGTCCTGCCGGACACCGACAAACGCCAGCTTCTGCTCGTGGGCGCCCTGCCCGACGTGGTGGAGGATCAGGCGCTCGACCTGCTGGGCAAGATGGGGATCGACGACATTTCGGTCCTGCCTGCGCGCCACGCCGATAGCGGCCTGGCCGTGGGCCAAAATACCGTCTTCGCCCTCACCCAGCCGTTCCTCGGTGGCACTCTCGCCGCTCTGGAACGTCGCGGGGCGCGTCATCTTCCCGCGCCTTTCCCGTTTGGCGAAGAGGGCACCACCGCGTGGCTTCAAGCCGTGGCGCGGGAATTCGGCGTCGACGAGGCGCGTTTCGACGCCGTTACCGGCGCGCCCCGCGCTCGTGCCCGCAAGGCCGTGGCGAATGCCGCGTCCTCCCTCTCCGGAAAGTCGGTTTTCTTCTTTCCCGACAGCCAGTTGGAGATTCCCCTCGCCCGCTTCCTGACCCGCGAATGCGGCATGGACGCGGTCGAGGTCGCCGCACCCTACATTCACAGATCCGTCGTCGGCCCCGATCTCGACCTGCTCGGCCAGGGCCCGACCATCGCCGAGGGGCAGGATGTCGACCTGCAACTCGATCGCTGCCGCACCGCCCGCCCCGACCTCACGGTCTGCGGCCTGGGCCTGGCCAACCCGCTCGAAGCCGAGGGGCTCGCCACGAAATGGGCCATCGAACTGGTCTTCACTCCCGTCCATTTCTACGAACAGGCCGGCGACCTCGCCGCCCTCTTCTCCCGCCCCATCCATCGCCGCGAGGCCCTCAAGCTGGAGGCGGCGGAATGAAACTCAGCGTCTGGACATATGAAGGCCCGCCCCACATTGGCGCACTCCGAGTCGCCACCGCGATGAAGGGCCTGCACTACGTCCTTCACGCGCCGCAGGGCGACACCTATGCCGACCTGCTCTTCACCATGATCGAGCGCCGCAACCACCGCCCACCGGTTACCTACACCACCTTCCAGGCGCGCGACCTCGGCTCCGACACCGCAAACCTCTTCAAGACCGCCTGCCAGAACGCCTATGACCGCTTCCAGCCACAGGCGATGATCGTCGGCGCCTCCTGCACCGCCGAACTGATTCAGGACGATCCCGGCGGCATGGCCGAAACCATGGGCCTGCCCATTCCCGTCATCCCACTGGAGCTTCCCAGCTACCAGCGGAAAGAGAATTTCGGCGCCGACGAGACATTCTTCCAGATCACCCGTGCGCTCGCCCGCCCGGCAGAGAAAACCGCGCAGATCACCTGCAACCTCATCGGCCCCACCGCCCTGGGCTTCCGCCATCGCGACGACATCACCGAGATCACCGCGCTGCTGTCCGACCTCGGCATCTCCGTCAATGTCTGCGCCCCCTACGGCGCCTCGCCACAGGACCTCACACGCCTCGGCGCCGCCCATTTCAACGTGCTCATGTACCCCGAGACGGGCGAGGCCGCCTGCCGCTGGATGGAACGCGAGCTGGGCCTGCCCTTCACCAAGACCGTTCCCATCGGCGTCGGCGCCACACACGATTTCATCAAGGAAGTCGCGGCACTCGCCGGTGTCGAGCCCAATCTCGACACCACCCGCCTCCGCCTTCCCTGGTACACGGCCA
The DNA here is from genome assembly GCA_030428025.1 of Alphaproteobacteria bacterium. GTDB lineage: Bacteria > Pseudomonadota > Alphaproteobacteria > Rhodobacterales > Rhodobacteraceae > Roseovarius. The sequence continues at coordinate 1,474 of JAUIBJ010000538.1, read as the reverse complement.
GCGTCGATTCCACCTATCTCACCGGCAAGCGTGTCTTCCTCTTCGGCGACGGCACCCATGTCGCCGCAGCCGCCCGCATCGCCCGCGACGAGATGGGCTTCGAGGTCGTGGGCCTCGGCTGCTACAACCGCGAAATGGCCCGCCTGATCCGGGCGCTCGCCAAGGACTACGGCGTCGAGGCGCTCATCACCGACGACTATCTCGACGTCGAGCAGCGCATCGAGGACCTCGCCCCAGAGATGATCCTCGGCACCCAGATGGAGCGCCATATCGGCAAGCGCCTCGGTATCCCCTGCGCCGTCATCTCGGCGCCGGTCCACGTTCAGGATTTCCCCGCCCGCTACTCGCCCCAGATGGGCATCGAGGGTGCCAACGTCATCTTCGACACATGGGTCCACCCGCTGGTCATGGGGCTCGAGGAACACCTCCTCCACATGTTCCGCGAGGATTTCGAGTTCCACGACGACGCCGGCGCCAGCCATCACGGCCACAAGGCCAAGCCCCGTCCCGCCACCGAAGCGAGGCAGCCGGTCACGGCTGACGAACAGCCCGGCACCGTCGTCTGGCTCGACGACGCCGAGCGCGAACTGAAGAAGGTTCCCTTCTTCGTCCGCGGCAAGGCGCGGCGCAATACCGAAGCCTTCGCCGCCGAGCGCGGGCTTTGTCACATCGGTGTCGACACACTCTACGAGGCCAAGGCCCACTATGCGCGATGACATTGGCATATTCTCGGCGGAGCCCCGCTATCGCATCGTGATCGTCACGCTGGATGCGCATGCCGCCGGCCCCTGTGCCCGCGTGGCCGAGCGGCTGGAAACGGATTTCCCCGGGCTGGAGCTTCGCGTGCATGCCGCCGCCGAATGGGGCGAAAGCCCCGAGACGCTCGAGGCCGCGAAAGAGGCGATCGCCACGGCCGACATCGTGGTGGCAAACCTTCTGTTCCTCGAAGAACATATTAAGGCCATCCTGCCCGCCCTGCAGGCCCGCCGCGATCACTGCGATGCCATGGCCGGCATCATCGCCGATTCCCAGATCGTCAAGCTGACCCGGATGGGTACGTTGGATCTGGGCGCCCCCGAATCCGGAACCATGAAGATTCTCAAGCGGCTGCGCGGGTCCAGCAAGCCGTCCTCCGAATCGGGCGCCCGCAAGATGCGGATGCTGCGCCGGCTGCCAAAGATCCTGAAGATGATCCCGGGCAAGGCACAGGACATGCGGGCCTGGTTCCTGACCATGCAGTATTGGCTGGGCGCCTCGGACGACAACATAGAGGCGATGGTTCGGTTCCTGATCTCGCGCTACTGCCATATTGGCGACTGGCGCGAGACACGTGCACCGGCGCCGCTGGAATATCCAGAAACCGGCCTCTATCACCCGGACCTGCCCGACCGCATCACCACCGATCCCGCCGCGCTTCCCCAGCCCGAAGATCCGGTTGGCACGGTGGGCCTGCTGATGATGCGCAGCTATGTCC
>JAUIBJ010000537.1 GCA_030428025.1 Alphaproteobacteria bacterium | reverse complement strand
AAAATCTGGCCGCGCGACAATATAGATTAACTCCGTTGAGCCTTTCCCGCCCATCGGCGAGGTCCCGCTGAGATGCCCACGCCCCACCGGCCACCCCTGCGCGGACTCCCGCCGATCACACCCCCTTGCGCATTCGCGTAGGCTTGTCAAAGCCGGCGGGCACGAACTGCAGTTCCCTGTCGTCGAGCTTGAGCAGGATCCAGCAGATCGGCTCGTCGGGGAACTGCTTGTAGGTGACCATCATGACCGGCCCGGCGCCGTCGGCCTTGGCACAGGTCGCGGCCAGCTCGAACGAGGCCTCGCCGGCGACGATGCCGATGAACCGGTCCTCTATCGCGTTGCCCTTGATGATGGTGGTGAAGGCCTCGTCGTCCAAATCGTGCCAGACGCCTTGCAGCGCCGCGAGGATAGCATCGAAATCATACTCCGCCTCCGCCGGGGCCGGTTCGGGGTCGGGCGCGCGACCTTCGACCGGGGCCGGCGCTGCGGCAGCGGCGATGCGCACCGTGGCCGTCCCGCTCGTGCCTACCACGATCTCGCTGAACCGCTCGCGCCTGTGCCCACGCGCCGCACAATCGCGGTCGCCGACGATGGTGAAGGCCTCGTCGGTGACACAGAAATAGTAATCTTGCGCGGCGAAAGCACCGTTCTCGTCGGTGGCGCGCCAGTAGTAGTGGGTGCGCGGCAGGGGCCCTTCCAGAACCGTCACGCACTCCTCCGGCTCCACCCCCCACCAGCCTTCCGAGGTCCAGTCCTGATCGCCCTTGTAGCCGATGGCCACGGTGGCGCGCAGGGCGCTGTCATTACAGAAGGTGAGCCCGGCATGGGCCGGGGCGGTCAGCCAGAAGACGGCGAAACAGGCGATGAGATACAGGCGCATGGCATACACTCCGCAGGTACTCTCTGCGGCCAGCATACCACAGCTAGCCCGTCGCCGAACCGATTAATCCGGCCTGACCGCGCGCCCATCCGTGTTCATCTTGCCCCAAATACTCCCGACGAAGGCACTCGCCTGAGCCACGCTGCGCAAACGCCCGGGGCGTCAGTAGTTCCCCGCCACATACTTGGCGATGGCCGCGCCGCGCGAATTGACGTCGAGCTTCTGATAGATCGCCTTGAGGTAATATTTTACCGTGTTCTCGCTCAGCCCCAGCCGGGCGGAGATCTGGAAATTGGTCAGCCCGTCCACCAGCAGCGCCAGGATCTCGTGCTCGCGCCGCGACAGGCTGTCGGCGTTCTCCGAGGTGAGCTTGCGCAGGATATCGGTGGGCACGATCGAATGCCCCTCCACCAGCTTCCCGAGGATCTTGGGCAGGCTGGTCAGGATCTGGCTCATCATGCAGACGGAATTGGCACCCGACTTGATGGCCGTGCGGATGAAGGCGAATTCTGTATCCTCGGCCACCACCACGATCATCACATGCGGATAGCTCTTGCGTACCGTGTCCAGCACCGAGGTCAGATCGCCATCGGCAAGCCGCACGCCGAGGATGAGGATCGTGGGCCCGTCGGCCTGCGACAGCAGCTTCTTCAGCCCAGCCTTGTCGGTGGCGAAGGGCCCGAGGCTCACCTCGGGGATCTGCGCCACCAGCGAGCCGATCCCCTGACAGACGATAAGTTGCCGGTCGGCGACGATCACCTGCGGGCGGTCGGGAACGGTCTCTGCTGTCATCTCTGTCTGGGTCTGAAGCTCATTCATCCGGCAAGCATACACCACAAGTCGCCTTCCCCTAGGGAATAAATTGCGACAGATGGACGCCGGAAACCGATGAAATTAAACGAAAAATTGGTATGCAGCGGCATGCAGAGGGGAATTTCGCCGATTTTCCGCCCCCGCGCCACCCGAAAGGGTGGGGCCCGACTACCCGTTCGGTGGCGCCTCTCCGCCATTGGCCCGCAGGGGGTATCCCCTCGGGCGTTACGCGGGCCGGCCATCGCGCCGATACAAGGGGCAACCTGAGACGAGGAGACCACTCATGAACGGCAATCAGCACCTTTTCATTCCCGGCCCCACCAATGTGCCCGAGCCCGTGCGGCAGGCCATGAACCTGCCGATGGAGGACATGCGCGCCCCGGATTTCCCGGAATTCGTGTCGGGCCTTCTGACCGATCTGAAAAAAGCCTACAGGATGGAGAACGGGCGGATGTTCATCTTCCCGTCCTCCGGTACCGGCGCCTGGGAAAGCGCCATCCAGAACACGCTCAGGCCCGGCGACAAGGTGCTGATGTCGCGTTTCGGCCAGTTCTCGCTTCTCTGGGTCGACATGGCCGAGCGGCTGGGCCTCGATGTCGAGGTGGTCGATGTGGAATGGGGCAAGGGCGTGCCGGTCGACGAATATGCCAAACGGCTGGAAGCCGACACGCGCCACGAGATCAAGGCGGTCTTCGCCACCCATAACGAAACCGCCACCGGCGTGACCTCGGACATCGCCGGCGTGCGCGGCGCGCTCGATGCCTGCGGCCATCCGGCGATGCTCTTCGTGGACGGCGTCAGCTCCATCGCCTCGATCGAATTCGAGATGGAGAAATGGGGCGTCGATCTGGCCGTCTCGGGTTCGCAGAAGGGCTTCATGCTGCCGGCGGGCCTCGGCCTGCTGGGCGTGTCCGACAAGGCGTTGGAGGCCAACAAGGCTGTGTCCAATGCCGGCATGGCGCGCTGCTATTTCAGCTTCGAGGACATGATCAAGCTGAACGACACCGGCTATTTCCCCTACACGCCCGCCACCCAGCTTTTGCGCGGTCTGCGGTGTTCGCTCGACCTGCTGCTTGACGCGGGGATGGACAGTGTCTGGGCCCGGCACAAGCGGCTGGCCGAGGGCGTGCGCGCGGCGGTCGCGGCCTGGGAAGGCTGCGAACTGGTGGCGCGCGGCCCCGAATGGGCCTCCGACACGGTTTCGGCCATCTATGTCCCAGAGAATGTGGATGCGCGCGACGTGATCTCCGGCGCCTACTACAAATATCAGACCTCGCTGGGCACCGGGCTCAACAAGCTCGCTGGCCGCGCCTTCCGCATCGGTCATCTCGGGTCGCTCAACCCGGTGATGCTGTGCGGGGCGATTTCGGCCGCCGAAATGGCGCTGGTCGATGCGGGCGCGAAGATCGAGCCGGGCTCGGGCGTGGCCGCCGCGCAGGCGCAATATCGCGACACGACGCCTGCCACCGTCACCGCCAGCGCGAAGGCCGCCTGAAATGGGGGGTGCGACAATCCTCGTGACCCGCGCCTGGCCCAAGGAGGCCGAGGACCGTCTTGCCGCCGAAGGTCTGGGGGAGGTCACGCTCCGCCAGCCCGACGCCGCGATGAGCCGCGATGAATGGATGGCGGCGGCGGAAAGCTACGACGTGATCATGCCCACCGTGTCCGACAAGATCCCGGCCGAATTCTATCCGGCCGCCAAGGGCAAGGTGCGGATCATGGCCAATTAC
>JAUIBJ010000014.1 GCA_030428025.1 Alphaproteobacteria bacterium | reverse complement strand
CGGATGCCGCGCTTGTCGCCGAGCGCTTCGCGCAGCGCCTGGCCGAGCGCGATGCCCACATCCTCGACCGTGTGATGGTCGTCGATATGGGTGTCGCCCGCACAGCGGATCTTCATGTCGATGAGCGAGTGCCGCGCCAACTGATCCAGCATGTGGTCGAAAAAGCCGACGCCGGTGTCGTTGTCGTAACGGCCGCTGCCGTCGAGGGCGATCTCGACGCCGATCTCGGTCTCGGCGGTCTTGCGGTTGATCGTGGCGGTGCGCATGGTCGGAATCCGTCAGTGGTTTCGCGCCCTTATAGGCAGTGGGCTGCGCCGCGCCAAGCCCGCATGGAACGGGGCCTCAGCCGTTTTCGCGCAGGACCGCGCCGGCGAGGTAGAGCGAGCCGCAGATCAGGATGCGCGCGTGCGGGTCCTGCGCGACGATGGCGTGGATGGCGGCGAGGGTGCTGTCGGCTGTGCCGGCCTCCATCCCCACGGCGCGGGCGGCAGCGGCGGTGTCTTCGGCGGCAAGTGTGTTCGGCTCGTCGGGGATGGACACGGCGGTGAGGCTGGCGGCGCGGGCCGAGAGCGGTCGCATGTAACCCTTGACGTCCTTGGTGTTCATCATCCCGCAGACCAGGTGCATCGGCCGGTCGGGCAGACTGGCCAGATACCGCCCCAGCGCCTCGCCCGCCGCCGGGTTGTGGCCCCCGTCGAGCCACAGCTCGGCTTGCGGTGCCGCATCGTTAAGCGGGCCATGGGTAAGCCGCTGCATCCGGGCAGGCCATTTCGCCTGTGTCACCGCCGCCTCCAGCGCCGCATCGCCCGCCTGAAGATGGCGCAGCGCGGCGAGCGCGGCGCCGGCGTTCTCGATCTGATGCGCGCCTGGCAAATTCGGCAGCGGCAGGTCGCGCAGGCCGGTTTCGTCCTGAAAGACCAGCCGGCCGCGCTCGGTTGTGACATGCCAGTGCTGGCCATGGGCCAGAAGCGGCGCGCCGAGGCGGGCCGCAGTGGCCTCGATCACCTCGAGCGCCGGATCGGCCTGCGGGCCCACCACGCAAGTCACGCCGCGCTTGAGGATGCCGGCCTTTTCCGCCGCGATCTTGGGAAGCGTGTCGCCGAGGAAGGATTCATGGTCGATCGACACGGGCGTGATCACCGTCAGGGCCGGCCGCGCGATCACGTTGGTGGCGTCGAGCCGCCCCCCGAGGCCCACTTCCAGTAATGTGTAATCGGCGTGCAGGCGCGACATGGCCAGAAGGGCGGCACAGGTGGTGATCTCGAAATAGGTGATCGGCTCGCCGCCATTGGCGGCATAGCATTCATCCAGCACCGCCGTCAGGTCGGGTTCGGAAATAAGCCCTCCGGCCAGGTAGATGCGTTCGTGAAACCGGGCCAGATGCGGCGAGGTGTAGGCGTGGCAGGTCAGCCCCGCGCCTTCCAGCCCCGCCCGGATCATGGCGAGGGTCGAGCCCTTGCCATTGGTCCCGGCGATATGGACGACCGGCGGCAGCGCCTCCTGCGGGTTGCCGATACGGTCTAGCAGGCGCCAGACCCGGTCGAGCGTGAGGTCGATGATCTTGGGATGCAGCGACATCATCCGCTGGAGGATGACGTCGGAGGTGGCGCCGCTCATCCCTTGCCGGATTTCTTGGTTTCCGCCTTGTCCGCCTTTTTCGCGGGCTCGGGCGTTTCTGCGGGCGGTGCAATCGCCTCTTCGACGGGCGGGGGCGCGGGCAGGTCGCCCTTCACCGCCGGCGGCAGGCCCAGCAGCATCCGGGTGATGGAGATCAGGTCGTCGCGCAGATCGGTCCTCTTGGTCACCCGGTCGAGCATGCCGTGATCAAGCAGGTATTCGGCCCGCTGGAACCCCTCGGGCAGCTTTTCGCGGATCGTCTGTTCGATCACGCGCGGCCCGGCGAAGCAGATGAGCGCATTGGGTTCGGCGATCTGCACGTCTCCCAGCATCGCGTAGGAGGCGGTCACACCGCCGGTGGTGGGATGGGTCAGCACCACGATATAGGGAAGCCCCGCCTCGCGCAGCATCTGCACGGCGACCGTGGTGCGGGGCATCTGCATCAGGCTGAGGATGCCTTCCTGCATCCGTGCGCCGCCGGCGGCGGAAAACAGGATCAGCGGGCGCTTGAGCTTCACCGCCTCCTCGGCCGCAGCGATGATGGCATTGCCCACATACATGCCCATCGACCCGCCCATGAACGAGAAATCCTGCGCCGCCGCGATGATCGGCGTGCGCCCGATCTCGCCGCGGGCGACCAGCATCGCATCCTTCTCGCCGGTCTCCTTCTGGGCGGCGCGCATCCGGTCGGGATATTTCTTCTGGTCGCGGAACTGCAGCGGGTCGGGCGTGGGCTGGGGCACCTCTACCTCGGAGAATATGCCGCCGTCGAAAAGCGCGGCGAACCGGGCCCGGGGGCCAATCGGCATGTGATGGCCGCAATTGGTGCAGACGTTGAGGTTTTCGCTCAGCTCGCGGTGAAACAGCATGGTGCCGCACTCATCGCATTTGGACCACAGGTTTTCCGGGATTTCCCTGCGCGAGAAGATCGAGTTGATCCGCGGCCGCACATAATTGGTAATCCAGTTCATCCCGCAGTTTCCCCGTTCCGTTGCCGGTTTCAAATAGGCGCTGGGGACGGGAAATGCAATCAGACTCGCAGGGCCAGACGGGCGGTGAGCCAGGCGCAGAGCGTGAAGAGCAGCTCGGCCGGCAGCACATGCCACAGCAGATCTTCGGCGGAAAGGTCGAGCGGAAAGGTATAGAGCGCGAGCCCGTCTAGATCGCCCGCGGGCGCGGTGACGACAATCGCGAAGAGGTTGTTGGCGAAATGCAGCCCCAAGGCGGGCCCCAACGTACCGGTGCGCGCCGTCAGGTCGGCCGCCGCCGCGCCGAAGAGCGCAGCCCATAGCGCCAGAAGCCAGGCGTTTTCCCCGGCAAGGCCCGGGTCGAAATGCACCAGACCGAAGAGCGCCGAGGGGAGGCCGATCCAGATGACGGGATGGCTGAACCGGGCGGCGAGCTGGCTTTGCAGATAGCCGCGAAAGGCCATTTCCTCGGCCCCGATCTGCACCATCACCGCCGGCAGCGCCAGCGGCAGCCAGACGATCCAGGTGCCGAGGCTCAGGTTCGGGCTGAGCGCATAAGGTTCTGGCATGGGGATCAGCATGACCAGCAGGTAAAGCGGCAGGAGGAAGGCGACGCAGCGAAGAAACTGCCGCGCGGCCAGCGGCAAAGGACCCAGGAGGCTGGCGAGCCCCCGGCGGTGCAGCAGGCGCAGCACCGCGCCGAGCGACAGGAGGAGGAAGGTGAACTCGAACAGCAGGACCACCACCGCCAGCGGCGTTTCGCCTGCCAGAAGGGTCGTGCCGGGGATGTTCAGCAGCGCCGGGACGAACCCGGCATAGAAAAACGCCATCGGCAGGAAGAACACCACCACAAGCACCATCCCGGTCAGAAGCCGGAGCGGATGGGAGGAGGGCCGCGCCGGAGCGGCAAGCCGTTTGTGGGCGTCATAGCGCATGGTGGCCAAGCTAGGCGCTGCCGGGGGCGGGGGCAATGCGCCCTGCGTCGGAAAAGGTCAACAGACGCGCGGGATTGCGCTATGCTCGGCCCGGGGGGGACGGACAATGGATGAATATTTCGATCTGGGGGATCACAGCTTTCCCATGACCACCGAAGTGGCCGAAGCGCAGCGCTGGTTCGACCGGGGGCTGCTTTGGACCTACGGGTATGGTCACGAGGAGGCGGCGGCCTGTTTCGAGCGCGCCATCGCCGCCGACCCGGGCTGTGCCATGGCGCATTGGGGGCGCGGTTATGCCGTCGGACCCAATTACAACATGGCCTGGGATCATTTCGACGAGGCCGGGCGCACCGCGGCGCTTTCGGCCGGCCACGAGGCGGCGAAGGCCGCGGTGGCGCGTGTCGAAGGCGTCTCGGGCTGGGAGGCGGCGATGATCCGGGCGTTGCCGGCGCGTTATCCGCAGGCCGAGACGTCGGATATCGACACCATGAAAGGCTGGGACAGGGATTTCGCCGATGCGATGCGCGAGGTCTATCGGGCGCATCCCGACAATCTGGAGGTGCGCACGGTCTTCGTCGAGGCGCTTCTGAACCTCACGCCCTGGAAGATGTGGGACCTGCCCACGGGCCGGCCCGCCGCGGGCGCCTTCACCGAAGAGGCGCAGGCGGTGCTGGAAGGAGCGATGGACAGTCTGCCGGGTGCCATGCGCCATCCGGGCCTGCTGCATCTCTATGTTCACCTGATGGAGATGTCGCCGCACCCCGAAAAGGCGCTGAAGGCCGGCGACGTGCTTCGCCGGCTGGTGCCGGATGCGGGCCACCTGATCCACATGCCCACCCATATCGACGTGCTTTGCGGTCACTATCAGAACGTGGTGGACTGGAACGAGGCGGCGGTCGCGGCCGATCTGAAATACTGGCGCGAGAAGGGGGCCTTCAACATCTATTCCGGCTACCGGCTGCACAATTACCATTTCGTCATCTACGGGGCGATGTTCCTGGGTCAGATCGAGCCGGCCTTGCGGGCGGTGCGCGGTGCGGCCGAGACGGTGCCGGAGGAGATGCTTCGGATGGAAAGCCCGCCGATGGCGGATTACTTCGAGGCCTATCTGAGCTTCGAGCCGCATGTGCTGGTGCGATTCGGGCGTTGGCACGAGGCGACCGAGCTGGCCTTGCCCGAGGACCAGACGCTGTACTGCACTCTGGCCGCGCATGTGCATTACGCCCGCGGCGTGGGCCATGCGGCGCTGGGAGAGGTGGAGGACGCACTGCGCGAGGAAGAGCTTTATCACGCCGCAATGGCGCGGGTGCCCGAGACCCGGCTCATTCACAACAACCGGGTGGTGGATCTCTTACAGATCGGGGCCGAGATGCTGCGGGGCGAAATCCTCTATCGCGAGGGGCGCCATGAGGAGGCCTTCGCGGCGCTGCGCCGCTCGGTGTATCTGGACGACACGCTGCCCTATGACGAGCCCTGGGGCTGGATGCAGCCCACGCGTCACGCGCTGGGCGCGCTGATGCTGGAACAGGGGCTTGTGGCCGAGGCCGAGGCGGTGTTTCGCGAGGATCTGGGTCTTGGCGGGCAGCTGTCGCGCGCCACGGTGCATCCCGACAATGTCTGGGCGCTGAAGGGGCTGCACGATTGCCTCAAGGCGCGCGGCGAGACGGTGGAGATCGTGCAGGTGCGCCAGCGGCTCGATCTGGCGCAGGCGCGGGCCGACCGGGCGGTGGCGGCCTCGTGCTTCTGCGCTCAGGCGGCGCTGCGGGCGGCGGAGTGAAGGCGGGGTGAAACGGCATCCGCGCCGCCTTTCCGGGAAAGGGGCGCGGAGGGGTGTTGGTGAACGGGCGTCGATCTGCGCGGTGTCAAAACTGGACCGGCAGGCCATAGTCGATGGGAATGTCCACCGCGAAGTCGGAAACCATGTCGAGATCGGCCTCCGACGGCATGCCGGCATCGGCTGCGGTGGCGCCGGTCAGCAGGTCTTCGTCGCTGGGATTGTTGATCATGGCGATATCGGCCTCGTCGATCTCCGGCCGCAGCAGATCCTCGTCGCTGGGGGCCGAGATGAACTCGAACGCGTCGGGCTGATCCTCGGTCAGCGCGCCGGACCATGTCCAGCCCTTGTCGGGCTCGGGCTGTTTGATCGATCCGACCGGAATAGAGCTAAGTCCCATGTGTCTTCTCCTTTTCTGACTGTTGTGATTGGGGTGTCTCGTTTTCCCCGTGAGCCGGGTTATCGCCCTCGGGGTTGATTCAATCAAACGAATAGTTCTAAATGCATCTGTCAAAAAAATTGAAAGCCTATCGCCATGCTCGATCTGCCCACCCGGCGCGTGCCGCTGCTCGACCTCGATCTTCTGCGCACGCTCGTTGCCATCGCCGACAATGGAAACTTCTCGTCCGCCGCCGAAGAGGTCGGGCGCACGCCCTCGGCGGTGTCTATGCAGGTCAAGCGGATCGAGGAGATGGTGCAGCGCGCGGTCTTCATCCGCGACAGCCGCTCGGTGCGGCTGACCGCCGACGGCGAGACGCTGCTGGAGCATGGCCGGCGGATGCTGGCGCTCAACCGCGAGGTCATGACCCGGTTCATCGACCCGGGATTGGTGGGCGAGGTGCGGCTGGGCACGCCCGACGACGTGGCCGAGCGTTTCATGGCCGACATGCTGCGGCGCTTCGCCGAGGCCTATCCGGGCATCATGCTCAACATCACCGTGGACGACACAAACCCGATGATGGAGAAGATCGCCGAAGGCCGGCTCGACATCGCGGTCACCTCGATGCATGCGGGGTTCAAGGGCGACGAGATGGCGGAGATGATCCATCGCGAGCCGATGGTCTGGGCGATGCTCGACGGCGGCGTCGCGGTGGAGCGCGATCCTTTGCCTGTGGCCGTGTGGGAGACGGGCTGTGTCTGGCGCCATGCCGCGCTGGACGCGCTTGAGGCACAGGGGCGCCGGTATCGGATCATTTCGGAAAGCCCGCATATCGCCGGCAAGCGCGCCTGCCTGCTGGCCGATATGGGGGTGGCCGTGCTCCCGCGCTCGTCGGTCGGCGGGCGGATCGTCGAGGTCGACCGCCGGCATGGCCTGCCGCCCCTGCCCAAGTACAAGCTGGGGCTGGTCGTCGCCGAGAGGGGGGCGCCGGCGGTCGAGGCGGTGCGGGATCTGTTGCTCGACGGATTCCACCGCTTCGCCCAGACCGGCCGATCCTGAGCCGCGTTGGGGCCGACAACCGGCTTGCCCAAGCTTCGCGCCTGGCCTAGACCTTTGCGGAACAGCCAATCGGGAGCCGCCAGATGACCAAGTTCGACAAGTCCATCCTGCCCAGCCGCCATGTGACCGAGGGCCCGGCCCGCGCGCCGCACCGGTCCTACATGTATGCGATGGGGCTTTCGGAAGAGGAGATTCACCTGCCTCTGGTGGGGGTGGCCACCTGCTGGAACGAGGCCGCGCCCTGCAATATCGCGCTGAGCCGTCAGGCCCAGTCGGTCAAGATGGGGGTGAAGGAGGCCGGCGGTACCCCGCGCGAGTTCACCACCATCACCGTCACCGACGGCATCGCCATGGGGCATGAGGGCATGCGGTCGAGCCTCGCCAGCCGCGAGGCCATCGCCGACACGGTGGAACTGACCATGCGCGGCCATTGCTATGACGCGCTGGTGGGGCTGGCGGGCTGCGACAAGTCGCTGCCGGGGATGATGATGGCGATGGTGCGGCTCAACGTGCCGTCCGTCTTCATCTATGGCGGGTCGATCCTGCCGGGCCGCTATCAGGGCAAGGACGTCACTGTGCAAGACGTGTTCGAGGCGGTGGGCCGGCATCAGGCCGGGGCCAATTCCGACGAGGAACTGCGCGCGCTGGAAAAGGTGGCCTGCCCCAGCGCGGGGGCCTGCGGCGGTCAGTTCACCGCCAACACCATGGCCTGCGTTTCCGAGGCGGTGGGCCTCGCGCTGCCCAACTCGGCCGGCGCGCCCGCGCCTTACGAAAGCCGCGATGCCTACGGTACGGCGAGCGGCGAGGCGGTGATGACCCTTCTGGAAAAGAACATCCGCGCCCGCGACGTGGTGACGCTGAAAAGCCTCGAGAACGCCGCCCGCGTGGTGGCCTGCACCGGCGGGTCCACGAATGCCGGGCTGCACCTGCCGGCCATCGCCCATGAGGCGGGGCTGGAGTTCTTCCTCGACGATGTCTGCCAGATCTTCAAGGACACGCCCTATTTCGTCGATCTCAAGCCGGGCGGGCAATATGTGGCCAAGGACCTGTACGAGGTGGGCGGCGTGCCGGTGGTGATGAAGGAGCTGCGCAAGATCGGGCTCATCCACGAGGACTGCATCACTGCCACGGGTCGGACCATGGGCGAGGAGCTGGACCTGATCGAGCGCGAGGCCGATGGCCGGGTGATCTATCCCGCCGCCTCGCCGATCACCAAGACCGGCGGTGTGGTGGGGCTGAAGGGCAATCTCGCCCCGCAGGGCGCCATCGTGAAGGTCGCGGGGATGAGCGAGGAGGAACAGGTGTTTTCCGGCCCGGCCCGCGTCTTCGAATGCGAGGAGGACGCCTTCGAGGCGGTCAAGAGCCGCGGGTACAAGGAAGGCGAGGTGATCGTCATCCGCAACGAGGGCCCGGCGGGCGGCCCCGGCATGCGCGAGATGCTGGCCACCACCGCCGCGCTGTCGGGTCAGGGCATGGGCAAGAAGGTGGCGCTGATCACCGATGGCCGGTTTTCCGGCGCGACGCGGGGCTTCTGCGTGGGCCATGTGGGTCCAGAGTCCGCCCATGGCGGGCCCATCGCGCTGTTGCAGGATGGCGACGTGATCACCATCAACGCGATCACCGGCGAGCTGTCCGTCGATCTGACCGACGAGGAACTGGCCGAGCGCAAGGCGGCCTGGGCCGGCCCGCGCGAGACGATCTATGCCTCGGGCGCGCTGTGGAAATACGCGCAGCTCGTGGGCGAGACCTACAAGGGCGCGGTCACCCATCCCGGCGGCAAGGCCGAGCGGCATGTCTACATGGATATCTGACATGGGCGCCCGGGCCGGTCTGGCCCGGGCGTTTCTTCTTGCGGCGGTGCTGCCGCTTGCGGGTTGTTTCGGCCCGGATACCGGCGCGCTCAGCTTTCTGGCCTCGGGCAACGAGGAACCGGCGGCGCGCGAAGTACTGCGCAAGGTGTCGCTTTACGAGGGCGACGTGGTGGTGCGCGGCCCCAGCGGTTATTGCATCGACCGCCAGACGCTGCGCAAGCGCGAGACCGGCGGCTTCGTCCTGCTGGCCAGCTGCGAATCGCTGAGCGGGTTGCGCGGGCAGGAGGTCGAGCCGGTGGTGATGACCGTGTCGGTTCTTCCCGATACGCGCGGCGTGGCCCGGCCTGCCGCCGAGGATATCGCCCGGCTGATGGCCCCGGCCAAGGTGCTGGCCGCGCATGAGACCGGAGATGTGACGCTGGTGCATTTCGCCAGCGGCGGCGAGGGCATTCTGCCGGATGGCGATGCAAGGCACTGGCGGGGCGGCATGGTGCTGAACGGCCACCTGCTAGGGCTGGCGTTGTATTCCGGCAAGGGCGGGCCGATGGCTGGCAAGAAGGGCCGCGCGCTACTTACCGATCTGGCCCGCGCCATCCGCCGCGCGAGCCCCGACCGCCCGCCGCCGCCGCCGACCGAGGCCGCCCCGCCCCCAGATCCGGCCGCGACGGACGGCGATTTGGGTGGATTGTCGACGGATTCGGGATAATGATATGCAGGCATTAACCTGGGCAGAGTAGGTCGGAGCCAGAACAAGTGGATCCGGAATGGCAGTGATTCGAAGTTCGGTGCTGGACTGGCTCGCGCATCGCGGGGCGCTGAAACGCTGGCGCCGGGCGGCGCGGCAGGCGCCGGCCTATTCCTTCAAGGAATTGCGCCGCGAGCGGGCCAAGGCGCGCAAGCTTCGCTATGAATTGAACGAATTGATCGCCTTGGCCGATCACAGGCTGGCGCTGCCGGTGATCGGCTCGGCGGTGTTTCCCAAGCCGCACGGCACCGATTGGGCCTGGCGCCCGGCGCTCTGGCGCGAGGCGCTGGCGGTGCCGGGCATGTCTTCGGCCCAGAGCGGCACGCGGCTGGGCGACGAGATCGTATTGTTTCACGATTGCAAACATTCCGAATTGACCCTGCGGCAGGTCCGCAATCTGCGCGAGGCCGATCTGGCGCCCTTCGGGCTGCGCATGGACGTGTTCAACTTTGACGGCTCCTTCCTGTCTCTGGCGCTCGATCTGCCGGATGGGGCGGTCGACGGGCTGAAACGGGCGCATCTGATCCGGGTGGATGCCATCGTCGAGCTGGAAAAGCCGCTGGAGATCTTCGTGCGGCTGAACATCAAGCACGGGCCCAATACCGAACAGCTGGTGCGCGAACTGCCGCTGAAGGAGGACACGGTGATGGTCGAGTTCGACCTCGCCTATTCCAAACTGAACGAAAAGCGCGTCGAACGGGCCTGGATCGACCTGATTTTCGAGAACCCGCAGATGAGCCAGGTCACCGTGCGCGACCTGACGCTGAGCCGCCGGCCCCGCGCCGAATTTTGACGGAGACCGTGATGAGCGACCTGACGATTACCAAGACGCGGCTTTTCGAAGGGGTATGGGAAGGGGTGATCACCCGCGAGGATGGCGGCGACAGCCCGCCCGAAATCGAGGCGACGCATCTTCAGAAGCCCCTCGACGGGGTAGAGGTGATCGCCCGGCCGGAGGAAAAGCTCTGGGTGCTGCGGGTGCCGATTCCGCCGCACGTGATTGCCGACGGGGTGCAGACCTTCCTGATCAACGACCGCGCCACCGGCGAGACGATCGGGAATTTCGCGCTGATGTCCGGCGATGCGCTCAGCTATGACATCCGCGCCGAGGTGACGCTTCTGCGCGAGGAGCTGGACCTTCTGAAACGCGCGTTTCGCCGACATTGCCTCGAAACCGCCTGATTGCAGGGCTGCGACGGGCAGAATCCCGCCTGAATCCGGGGTGCGCGCTCTCGTCCACTTGCCAGACAGGCCGTTTCGTCCCCAACTGCGCGGGACAGTGCAGATTGGGGAACGAGGCATTGAAAATCAAAACCGTCTTTCTGGCCGTGGCCGTGGCGGCAGTTGCTGCTTGCGGAACATCGCGTGAGCCCGACATTTCGACCCGCGCCGTGCCGCTTTATCCGGGCGAGACGCCGGAGTTGCGCCAACTGATCAACCAATACGCCGACCATTACGAGGTGCCGCGCCAGCTGGTGCACAAGGTGGTGCAGCGGGAAAGCGACTATCGTCCGCATGCGCGCAACGGTCCCTATTACGGGATGATGCAGATCCTGCCGGCGACGGCGCGTGGCATTGGCTTCCGGGGCGAGGCGAGCGACCTTCTGGATGCCGAAACCAACCTTAAATGGGCGGTAAAATATCTGCGCGGGGCGTGGCTGGTTTCGGATGGCGACATGGACGAGGCGGTGATGTGGTACGCGCGGGGCTATTATTACGAGGCCAAGAACCGCTGCCAGCTTGTCGAGACCGGGCTTCTGAACCGCGAGATCGCCAAGCACTGCCGGGGGTGAGGGGCATGGCGGGATAAAATCCCGCCTACTCGCCCGGGTTGGTCAGCTTCGCGATGGTCGGGTCCGAATCCGGCGCCAGTTCCTCGAAGTCGAAATTGTCCAGCCGCCGCGCGCGGCGCCCAGCCTTGTCGGCGGAAACCCTGATTTCCGAGATGTCCTTGGCGGCCTGATGGAAATGCCGATCAAGGTTTTCCACGCGGTTCCCCAGCCGGTCGACATCGGCGAAAAGCAGGCTCAATTCGCGCCGGATGGCGCCCGCCTGCTCGCGCATCCTTGCATCCTTGAGGATCGCGCGCATGGTGTTGAGGGTGGCCATGCAGGTGGTGGGCGAGACGATCCAGACCCGCGCCTCGAACCCCTCGCGCACCAGATCTGCGAAATTGGCGTGAAGCTCGGCATAGACCGCCTCTGACGGCAGGAACATCAGCGCCCCGTCGGCGGTCTCGCCGTCGAGGATGTAGCGCTCGGAGATGTCGCGCATGTGCTTGCGGACGGAGGTTTTCAGGAACCGTGCGGCCTCCTGCACCTGCCGGTCGGTGGTGGCGGCGCGCAGGGCCTCGTAGGCCTCCAGCGGGAACTTGCTGTCGATGCAGATCGGCCCCGGCGGGTTGGGCAGGTGAATGAGGCAGTCGACCCGCCGGCCGTTGGGCAGCGTGTGCTGCAGCGTGTAGCTGTCCGAAGGCAGCGCCTTCGAGACGATGTCGTGCAGCTGGATTTCCCCGAAGGCACCGCGGGTCTGCTTGTTCGAGAGGATGTCCTGCAGGCTCAGCACGTCGCCCGACAGCTTGGTGATGTTCGCCTGCGCCTTGTCGATGGCTGTCAGGCGCTGTTGCAGTTCGCCAAGGCTGTGGGCTGTGCGACGGGCCGAGCCGTGAAGGGTCTCGGCCATTCCTTCCTGAACCTGCGCGAGGCGCTTTTCCATCAGGTGCAACATGTTGGTCTGCGCCTTCGACTGCGCCTCGGCCACATGGGTGAGGCCGCCTGCCAGCTGGTGCTGGCCATCGCTCAGGCCCTGCACACGCTGGCCGAGATCGGCCATCTGGCGAAGCAGCGGCTCGGTCAGCCGTGCCGAGCGGCGGGCGGCCCGGGCAGCGGAGAGCGCAAGGATCAGGATAAGCACAAGCGCCGCCGCGCCGGCCAGCGCGGCCAGGATCAGCGGATCGGACAGGTCGAGGGCGATGTCGCCGATCTGGATCATGTGCGTCCGAAAAGCCGTTCGATGTCGGAGAGCTTGAGCTCCACATAGGTGGGCCGTCCGTGGTTGCACTGGCCGGAATGGGGCGTCGACTCCATCTCGCGGAGAAGGGCATTCATTTCGTCTGCACCCATCCGGCGGCCAGAGCGGACGGAGCCGTGGCAGGCCATGCGCGAGAGCACCGCGTCGATGCGGGATCTGAGTGTCAGGCTCTCGCCCTGATCCGACATCTCGTCCAGGATGTCGCGCAATAGCGCGCCGGCATCGCAGGGGCCAAGGATGGCCGGGGTTTCGCGCACGGCGAGGGCGCCGGGACCGAAAGGCTCTATCGTAAGACCGAGCGTGGCCAGATCTTCTGCGGTCTCCAGCAGGCGGGCGGCGTCCGCCTCGGTGAGTTCCACGATCTCGGGAATCAGCAGGGCCTGGGCGGTGACGCCGGTTTCGTCCATCTGACGCTTGAGCTTTTCGTAGACCAGCCGCTCATGGGCGGCGTGCTGGTCGACGATCACCATGCCGTCTTTGGTCTGGGCGACGATGTAATTTTCGTGCAACTGCGCGCGGGCGGCGCCGAGCGGCAGGGATTGGGGGGGCAGTGCGTCTGTCTCTGGGGTGCCGGCCTCGCGTTCGGCTTCCACCCTTGCGCTGTACCCCTCTTGCATCTCGGCAAAGCCCGGCGCCCGGGCCTGCCAGGCCGCAGCCCGGGCGGCGGGCGAGGGGCGGTCCATCTGGTAGATACGGGGGGCTGAGGGTTCGGGGCGCATGGCACCAAGCGTGGCGCCCGCGACAGTGGAGGAGGCGCGATGCCCGGCCTCGGCCAGAGCGTGGCGCAGGCCGGAGACGATCAGCCCGCGCGCGAGCCCGGGATCGCGGAAGCGCACCTCGGATTTCGCCGGATGCACGTTCACGTCCACCAGCACAGGATCGCAGTCGATGAACAGTGCGGCGGCCGGGTGGCGGTCGCGGCTGAGGAGATCCTGATAGGCGGCGCGCAGCGCTCCGTGGAGCATCCTGTCGCGCACCGGGCGGCCGTTCACGAAGAGGAACTGCGCCACCGCCGCACCGCGCGAATAGGTGGGCAGGGCGGCAAATCCGGTCATGTGCAGCCCCTCGCGGGCGGCGTCGATGGCCAGCGCGTTGTCGGCGAAATCGCGGCCGAGGATGCGCGCAAGCCGGCCGGAAAGTGCCTCGAACATGTCGCCCGTTTCGGCCTCGGCGCGGAAGGTCACGCGGCCCTCGCCGCCGCCGCTGGTGTCGCGCAGGGTGAAGCAGACGAAGGGCTCGGCCATGGCGAGGCGCTTGACCGTGTCGGTGATCGCCTGCGCCTCGGCCCGGTCGGAGCGCATGAACTTGAGCCGGGCCGGCGTGGCATGGAAGAGATCGCGCAGGGTGACCACTGTGCCGGCATTCAGCGCGGCGGGCGCGACCGCCCCGGGCTTGCCGCCGCAAACGGAGATTTCCGCGCCCTCGGCGCCGTCTGCGCGCGAGCGGATGGTCAGCCGCCCCACCGCGCCGAGCGAGGGTAGCGCCTCGCCGCGGAAACCGAAGCTGCGGATGTTGAGAAGATCGGTTCCGTCGATCTTGGAGGTGGCGTGGCGCGAGAGCGCCAGCGGCAGGTCGTCGGCGGACATGCCGCAGCCGTCGTCGCTCACCCGGATCAGGGTCTTGCCCCCGTCCGCATAGGTGACCTCGATCCGCCGCGCGCCGGCGTCGAGCGCATTCTCCACCAGTTCCTTGACCGCCGAGGCGGGCCGCTCGACAACCTCGCCGGCGGCGATGCGGTTGATGGCCGCGTCGTCCAGCTGGCGGATTCGGGGGCGCGTTTGGCTTATATTGGGGCTGATTTCGTTCATTCCCCAAAACCTAGCATGACCCGCGCCGATTCTTCCAGATGGCAAAGCGGGCGGATCGCCCTAGGTGGAACATTTCCCGCAGCTGGTGGTTTGCGGGGAAATGCATTCAATGACGTGAATTCGAAGGGGATGACCATGTTTCACAGAAAGAGCGCCTCGCGAGGAGCGGGCTCGCCGGACGTCACGGGGTTTTACGAGCCGGATACCGGCAGCATCATGTATGTCGTGGCCGATCCGGCCACAAAGCAGGCCGCGCTGATCGACGTGGTGCTGGATTTCGATCCGGCCCATGCCAGCACCGGCACGCAGAGCGCACAGACCGCGCTGGATTTCGCCGAGAAGGAGGGGCTGAGCGTGGCTTGGGTGCTCGACACCCATCCGCATGCCGACCATTTCATGGCCTCGCACTGGCTGGCCGAAAAGACCGGCGCGCCCAACGGCATCGGCGAAAAGGTGCGCGAGATCGGCCATCTATGGGCCGATTTCTACAACCTGCCCGGCGTCTTCGATCCCGACCGCGATTTCTCGCGCCTCTTTGCCGATGGCGATACATTCAAGATCGGTGATCTGGACGTGCGGGTGATGCTGTCGCCCGGGCATACGCTGGGGTCCATCACCTATGTCGTGGGCGAGGACGCGGCCTTCGTGCATGACACGTTCATGCATGTGGATGTGGGCACTTCGCGGGCGGATTTTCCGGGCGGGTCGTCCAGCATGCTGTACGACAGCCTTCAGCGGATTCTGGATCTGCCTGACGAGACCCGGCTTTTCATCGGCCACGACTATCCGCCGGTGGGCGATCGCGACGACCCGGCCTGGGAGGCGACGGTGGCCGAGCACCGGGAGAAGAACCCGCATGTGGGCGGTGGCACTTCTCGGGAAGACTATGTGACTCTCCGTGACAAACGCGATGCCACGCTCGACCTGCCCGACCGCATGCTCTATGCCTTGCAGGTGAATCTGCGGGGCGGCCGGCTGCCGGAACCGGAGGCCGACGGTCACAGCTATTTCAAGATCCCCGCCAACAAGTTCTGAGACCTAAGGAGCCAGCCATGAAGACCGAGACCGTGGGCGATGCCACCCTGGAAACCTGGAGCGTCGACGAAGTCGCCGACGCCTGGAACCGCGACGAGATCGTGCTGATCGACGTGCGCAGCGTCCCTGAATACGGGTTCGAGCATATCGGTGGGGCGATGCTGATGCCGATGGCGTTTTTCGATGCCGGCAAGCTGCCGGGCCAGTCCGACAAGCGGATCGTGTTCCATTGCGGCTCGGGCGTACGGTCGGAGAAGGTTGCCCGGAAATGCATCGAGGCGGGAATCACGAAGATCGCCCATCTCGAGGGCGGCTTCGGCGCGTGGAAGCAGGCCAAGAAGCCCTATATCGGAATGAACATGGCCACCGGCGCCCCGGTCCGGGTGAATAGCTGAGGCCGCGGAGATACCGTTTGCCGTTCCGGGATAGCGCGGCGGCGATCAGGTTCGGGCCGGTGGGGCGGCCCGTGGGCGCCGTTGGCCCAGGGCGCTATGCCCGAAAGTGTTTCGTAACAAAAAGACCCCGGGCCGAAGCCCGGGGGAGTTTGCTCCAGGAAGGAGATGCGTCCTCACGCGTTGTAGAACTCCGGATAGGCCTCCATACCCAGTTCGGTTGTGTCGAGACCGTTCATCTCGGCCTCCTCGTCCACCCGCAGGCCGACCACGGCCTTCAGCACCAGCCAGACCACGGCCGAGGCGACGGAGACGAAGACGCCCACCACCATGATGGAATAGAGCTGGGTGAAGAGGTTCGCGCTGTCGTTGGTGAAGACCACGGCGATAGTGCCCCAGATCCCGGCGAAAAGGTGCACGGGGATGGCGCCCACCACATCGTCGATCTTCAGCCGGTCCAGCAGCGGCACGGTGAAGACGACGATCGCCCCGCCGATGCCGCCGATCAGCGTCGCCGAGATCAGCGAGGGCATCAGCGGCTCGGCGGTGATCGACACGAGTCCGGCCAGCGCGCCGTTGAGGATCATCGTCAGGTCCGGCTTGCGGTACATGACCTGGGTCAGGATCAGCGCCACGGCGGCCCCTGCGGCGGCGGCGGTGTTGGTGTTGGCGAAGATGCGGCTGATGTCCGAGACGTTCCCGGCGGTGTCCATGTAAAGCTGCGAGCCGCCGTTGAAACCGAACCAGCCCAGCCACAGGATGAAGGTGCCGAGCGTGGCCAGCGCAAGGTTAGAGCCCGGATAGGGGTTCACCTTGCCGTCCTTGGTGTACTTGCCCAGCCGCGGCCCTAGGATAATCGCGCCCACCAGCGCGGCCCAGCCGCCGACAGAATGCACGACAGTCGAGCCGGCGAAATCCTGAAAGCCTGCTTCCTGAAGGAATCCGCCACCCCATTTCCAGCTGGCCTGGATCGGGTAGATCACGGCGGTCAGCACGATGACGAAGGCCAAAAATGGCCAGAGCTTGATCCGCTCGGCCAGCGCGCCCGAGACGATCGAGGCGGTGGCGGCGCAGAACATCAGCTGGAAGAAGAAATCCGAGCCCACCGAGGCATAGGTGAGGTCAGGTTCGGCCCCTTCGAGGCCCACGGGCTCCAGCCCGGTGATCGAGAAGGCGCCGAGGATGTTCTGGATGGTCCAGCCGTCGCCCGGATACATCAGGTTGTAGCCCAGTACATAGTAGAAGATCGACGCGAGCGAGAAGAGCGCCACGTTCTTCATCAGTTGCATGGTCACGTTCTTCGAGCGCACCAGTCCCGCTTCCAGCATGGCAAAACCGGCGGCCATGAAGAACACCAGAAAACCGGTGACGAGGAACATGAACGTGGTGAAGATGAAGCCGATATCGGCCATCGGCGGAGTGGTCTCGGCCTCCTGAGCGAGGCCAAGCTGCGGCAGGGCGGCAAGTGCCGCGGCCGTCAGCCCGAGTTTCATCAGAGATTTCATGGGATAAGCTCCTTTCCCTGCGGCTGGGTTACAGCGCGTCTTCATTGGTTTCGCCGGTGCGCACGCGCATGGCCTGTTCGATGTCGAGGACGAAGATCTTGCCGTCGCCGATCTTGCCCGTGCGGGCGGTGCGGGCGATGGTCTCGACCGCCTGATCCGCCAGGGCGGCGGAGACGGCGATCTCCAGTTTGATCTTGGGAACGAAGTTCACGGCATATTCGGCGCCTCGGTAGATTTCGGTGTGACCGGACTGCGCGCCGAAGCCCTTGATCTCGGTCACCATCATGCCGCGGATGCCGATTCCGGTCAGCGCCTCGCGGACCTCCTCGAGCTTGAAGGGCTTGACGGTTGCAACGATGAGTTTCACGTAACACCCCTTTCGGATTCTCAGTGCACGGGTTTATTTTGCACCTGCAGAAAAGCCGCCGCGCCTGGCTGGCGGAAGCCGAATCGCGCAGATTGCGGGGGAAAGAGAGATACAGATGCTGGGAATTTGGGCAATTTTTGGGTATCGCCTGAAAAACAGGCGATCCAGAAAGTAAAGGCAGGGCTCAACTTTGGCCACCGGGGGGTTTAGTATCCGGTCAACGAGCAGGGTCCGAATGGGGCGAGCATGAGAAATACCAGGCGGAACAAGCCGCG
>JAUIBJ010000536.1 GCA_030428025.1 Alphaproteobacteria bacterium | reverse complement strand
TTAGCCTTGGAATGGCAAGGTTTTTTGACATTCGGGCCCGGCGACGATCAATTACGCGGCGTCCCGCGTGACAAGTCCGGCCCGATTGGCCAGTTTGGCGACGAACGGACCGGAGACAGCAATGACCCAATACCCCCATCTCCTCGCCCCGCTCGATCTGGGCCACGTCACGCTTGAAAACCGCGTGCTGATGGGCTCGATGCATACCGGGCTGGAGGAAACAAAGGACTGGAATCGCGTGGCGGAGTTCTACGCCGCCCGCGCCCGGGGCGGCGTGGGGCTGATGGTCACCGGCGGCATGGCGCCCAACCGCGAGGGCGGGGTCTTTCCCGGCGCCGCCGGGCTTTTCACGACCGAAGATATCGCCAACCATCGCGTCGTCACCGACAAGGTCCACGAGGCCGGCGGGCGGATCGCCATGCAGGTTCTGCATGCGGGCCGCTATGCCTACAGCCCCGAATGCGTGGGCCCCTCGCCGATCAAGTCTCCCATCTCACCCTTCCCGCCGAAGGAACTGGACGAGGCCGGCATCGAGAAGCAGATCGCCGATATCGTCACCGCCGCCGCCCGCGCCCGCGACGCCGAATATGATGGGGTCGAGATCATGGGCAGCGAGGGGTATTTCATCAACCAGTTTCTGGTTCGCCACACCAACAAGCGCGAGGATCGCTGGGGCGGTGCCTATGAGAACCGGATGCGCCTGCCGCTTGAGATCGTCCGTCGCGTCCGCGATGCGGTCGGCCCGGATTTCATCCTCATCTACCGGCTTTCCATGATCGACCTTGTCCCCGACGGCTCGACCTTCGACGAGGTCGTGAAACTGGCGCAGGCGGTCGAACAGGCCGGTGCTTCGATCATCAACACCGGCATCGGCTGGCACGAGGCGCGCATTCCCACCATCGCCACCTCCGTGCCCCGCGCGGCGTTCACCTGGGTCACTCGGAAACTGATGGGCAAGGTGGGGATTCCCGTCATCACCTCGAACCGGATCAACACGCCGGAGGTGGCCGAAGAGGTGCTGGCCTCAGGCGCGGCGGACATGGTCAGCATGGCGCGACCCTTCCTGGCGGATGCGGATTTCGTGACAAAGGCCGCAATGGGCCGTGCCGACACCATCGCCCCCTGCATCGCCTGCAATCAGGCCTGTCTCGACCATACGTTCGGCGGCAAGATCTCCACCTGCCTCGTCAATCCGCGCGCCTGTTACGAGACGGAACTCGTGATCGAACCGGCGGAGACGCCGAAAACCGTGGCCGTGGCCGGTGCTGGGCCCGCAGGGCTGTCGGCAGCGCTGACGGCTGCGCAGCGGGGACACCAGGTGACGCTGTTCGACCGCGCCGACGTTATCGGCGGTCAGCTCAACATGGCCCGCGTCATTCCCGGCAAGGAAGAATTTCACGGGCTGGTGGCATGGTACCAGATCATGGTGGCCGAACTGGGCGTGACACTGAAGCTGGGCCGCACGGTCACCGCCGACGACCTTGACGGCTTCGACGAGGTGATCGTCGCCACTGGCGTCCTGCCGCGCGATCCTCACATCCCCGGGCAGGAGGGCGCGAACGTGCTGAGCTATGTCGACGTGCTTCACGGCAAGGCCCCGGTAGGCCCGCGCGTGGCAATTGTCGGCGCCGGCGGCATCGGCTTCGACGTCGCCGAATTCCTTGTTCACGACGGCCAAAGCCCGACCGAGAACCTCGAAGAGTGGAAGTCGGAATGGGGTGTGGGCGACCCCGAGGAGACACGCGGCGGGCTGGCTCCGGAAGGCCCGCGCCCCGAGCCCCCGGCACGTGCGGTCACCCTGCTGCAACGCAAGGCCGAACGGCCCGGAAAGCGGCTGGGCAAGACCACCGGCTGGATCCACCGGGCCGCTCTGAGGATGAAACAGGTCGAGATGGTGGCGGGCGTTAATTACGAACGCATAGACGCCGAGGGGCTGCACATCAGTTTCGGCGAGGCGCACGAGAGCCCGCGCCTGATCGAGGCCGATACCATCGTTCTCTGCGCCGGGCAGCTGAGCGAGCGCTCGCTCGCAGACGCACTGGAGGCCAAGGGCCGGCGGGTGCATGTGATCGGCGGCGCCGATGTCGCCGCCGAACTGGATGCCAAACGCGCCATCGACCAAGGCACCCGGCAAGCCGCAATGCTCTGAGCCGGGCTATTCCACGCTGATGGTGATCACCTCGGACGCAACCGGCGGATCGTGGGGCACGTGGTTCATGTCGCCAAGCACAAGCTGGAGCGTGTGCGCGCCCGGCGCCAGATCGAGCATCACCTCGGTTTGACCGCCGCCGAAATGCTTGTGGTGGTCATCCGCCGGAAGACCGTAGTCCAGCTCTTCCGCCCCGTCCGGTCCTTCGCCCAGCGGCGGTCGGTCGATCAGGATGTGGTGATGGCCGGTGTTTTCCTTCTCGGTCCCGGCCGGGGCGACGCCCATGCCGCTCAGCCCAAAAACCACTGTGACCGGCGACGACACCGTGGCGCCGTCCTTGATATTCACGAAATAGACCTTCGCGCCCTCAGGCGCCGGCGTATCCCCGGCAAGGGCCGGGGCCGCTGCAAGACCGATGGCCATCGCAGCGCTCGACAGCAGTGATTTCATCGATTCCTCCCTGTTTGTGATAAGGCCATGATACCGCGCCAAAGGCGGATTTCCACGGAAATGGAAACGTCTGTTTCGCCGTTTCCCCGTCACGAACGATGCAAAGGAAAACCCAGATATCGTCTGTCACCTGCCGCAGTTGTGCCTGATTTTGGCAGCATAAGGGCCGGGTAAGAAACGCACAGAGGTATCGAGTATGGATCGCCTTACCGAGATGGAGGCCTTTGCGACCGTGGTGGATCAGGGGGGATTCACCGATGCGGCGCGCAAGATGGGCATTTCGAAATCCGCCGTATCGAAGCACGTCTCCTCGCTCGAGGCCCGGCTGGGCGCCCGCCTTCTGAACCGCACCACGCGCCGGGTGAGCCCGACAGAGATTGGCCTGGCCTATTACGACCGCGCCCTGCGTGTGCTCAACGATGCAGGCGAGGCCGACGCGCTGGTCAGCTCGATGCAGTCCGACCCCTCGGGCCTGTTGCGCATCTCGGTCGCCACCGATTTCGGGGTGAACCATCTGAGCCCGGTTCTGGGCCAGTTTCTCGAGGAATTTCCCGACATCACCGTCAACATGGTACTGAACAACCGCTATGTGGAACTCATCTCTGAAGGGTTCGACATGGCGATCCGCATCGGCGAACTGGAAGACAGCACTCTGCGCGCCCGCAAGCTGACCGAGACCACCAAGCGGATGATCGCAAGCCCCAATTATCTGGAGAAATACGGCCGGCCGGCCAAGATTGACGACTTGAACGAGCACAAGCTTCTGCACTATTCCAGCCAGGCCAACGGCTCGGTCTGGAAGCTGACCGCGCCCTCGGGTGAAAAGCGGCAGGTGCGCACCGCCGGCGGGCTGTCGGT
>JAUIBJ010000535.1 GCA_030428025.1 Alphaproteobacteria bacterium | reverse complement strand
AATGGTAAATCGGCTTCATTCTGTCTCCTCCCTGTTGTCCGGTCGCGGCCCGCCTCTCTGAGGGCCCGTCCGATCCCCTACCCCTCGTCCTCGACGACCCAGCCCGCCGAAATCTCTTCCGCCGCCTTCGCGAGCGCCGGAATGTGTTCACGCGCGAGCGAGAGGGGCATGCGTACCTGTGGCGCCGCCACTGCCAGCGCCGCGCAGACCCGGCCGCGTGCATCGCGCACCGGCACGGCAACACAAATCACGCCGGCCAGAAATTCCTGGTTGTCAATGGAAAACCCGCCTGCGCGGATCTCGGCGAAATGCTCTTCCAGCTTTTCGATATCGGTGATCGTGTTGTCGGTATAGGCGTGCAGGTCCGACATCGCCAGAAGGTGCTGGCGACGGCGCCGGGGCTGATGCGCCAGAAGCAGCTTACCCATCGAGGTGCAGTGCAGCGGCACGCGCGAGCCCACGCTGAAACGCAGCCCGAACGGCCAGGACGCCTCGACCCGGTCGGCGTAAAGCAGCGCACCGCCGGAAATGAGGCCGAAATTGCAGGTCTCGCGCGTGGCTTCCGACAACCTCTCCAGCACCGCCCGGCGTGAACCCTGCCGCACTGAGGACTGCACAACGTTCAGCGCGAAATTGAACAGCCGTGGCCCGGGGACGTAACCGCGCCCGCCTGCCTCCTGAAGAAGCAGTCCGTCGACGTCTAGCTGATGCACGATGCGGTGCACGGTGGGCTTGGGCATGTCCAGCAGCACCGCCAGTTCGGAGGTGGTCAGAGGGCGGTCCGCGCCGCCCACGCATTCCAGCACCGCGAAGGATTTCTGCGAGACGCTGATCCGGTCCCCGTCCGGACTGGCGAAAAGCCCCGATGCCGTCATGATGCTGGTATTTCCGTCAAATTCATCCGGAAAATACCAAACTACGGAAAAATGCGTTTTACAAGATGAAATTCTGATCGGCCCCGCCTGGCCCCGACTCGACAGGCACGCCTTGCAACCGCGGCGGTTTCGGGTACTCAATGGCCCCGAAGGAAAGAGGAGCGCGGGCCCATGCGGCTGCTGGTTTTCCAACATGGGGCGAACGAGGGTCTGGGGCAGTTCGAGCGCTACTTCCGCCGTGACGGGCACGACGTGGCAGCCTACCGGCCCGATCTGCCTGGTCCCGCGCCCGACCTTGCGGATTTTGACGGGCTCTGGGTAATGGGCGGCGTGGCGCAGATATGGGAAGCGGACGAGCTCGGCTGGCTCCGCAACGAGCTTGGCCTCGTGCGCCGCGCGGTGATTGACCTGAAGATGCCCTTTTTCGGCATCTGCCTCGGACATCAGATGCTGGCGCATGTGCTGGGCGGCCAGGTGGGCCCCGCCGGCACCCCGGAAATAGGAGTGACGCCGGTCGCGTTGTCGGCAGAGCAGGCCGAATTCCACGGGCTTGCCCGCACCGTGACCACCTTTCAGTGGCACAGCGCCGAGGTGACGGCGGCGCCGCCCGGTGCCCGGGTGACCGCCGCATCGGACGCCTGCGGCGTGCAGGCTCTGGCCTGGGGCGACAGCGCCCGCTCCGTGCAATTCCATCCCGAGGTGGATCGAAGCGTTCTGCAGCAATGGTGCGAAAATCCGGAGGTGCCGGACGCGTTCGACCGCAGCAACGGCGCGGGCGCCTTGGCCGCCTGTCTAGACCGGCTCGACGTGCTGAAGCCCGACCTCGACCATCTGGCGGACTCCCTCTACCGCAACTGGATGAGCACGGCTGGCAGCGCCCGGCACCCCGGTCGGCCCTCTTCTAGGGCGCCGTGATCGGCGGCGGTTTCCGCCGCTTCCCCGTCAGCGCATTGCCGGCGATGGCGGCCAGCAGAACGCCCCCGCCCAACAGGGTGTTGAGGCTGGCGGTCTCGCCCAGAAACAGCCAGACCCAGAGCGGGGCAAGCAGAACCTCGGCCAGCGACAGCAGCGTCAGTTCCGCCGCGGGCAGGCTGCGTGACCCAAGCGTGTAAAGGATCAGCCCCGCCCCGACCTGAAAGACCCCCATGCCCATGGCGACGCCACCGTCGCGGACGGACAGGATCAGCGGAAGGTCCAGATACCGGCATATGCCAAGCGTGATCGCGATGGCGAAAAGCGCGGACAGGAAGACCGAAGGCAGCATGTCCCCCGACCTGCCCCGGCGCAGGGCCACGGTGAAAACGGCAAAGCCGAGGCCCGCCCCCAGGGCGGCAAGGCTGCCCGTCAGGGCCACGCCGCCCGACTTGTCCGCAACCATGACGGCGATGCCCGCTATGGCCACGGCGATGGCGACCCAGGTCGCGAGCCGCACCGGTTCACGAAGAACGATCCAGCCCAGAACCGCGGCCATGAATGGCGCCGTGGCAAAAAGCAGCATCGCATTGGCCACCGAGGTCGTCTGGATCGCATAGATCGCCCCGGCGTAGGCCACCACCAGCGCCAGAGCGGCGACGACATGGGACAGCCCGCCGCGGCGGACCCTGGCCAAGGGGCCTTCGCCGGAGCGCAGGCGCAGCACGACATAAAGGAACAGGCAGAGGCTGATAGAACGGTAGAGCAGGATCTGCCAGACCACCGCCTCCTCGATCAGCCGTATGCCAAGACCCACTGTCGACCACAGCACGCCCGCCGCGAAGACGAAAAGAACCCCGTGGCTGTGCGCCTCGCCCGAGCCGGAAGAACAGTTGGTGGCGGTCATCTGGTCTCCGATGCCAAGGGTGGAGCGCGGGGTCGGAGAAACGACCCTGACCGCGTGCTTATGGCATGGGCGCGCGGCCCATGCCATAGCGTCGGGCTGCCACGACAGGGCCTCAGATCATCCGCGCGCGGACCGATCTTCAATTCCCGGTGGACGAGCCTAGATATGCCCGCAAGGCCCGCGCGGCCAGAAAAGGTGATTTTGACCCCGAAAACGGATGTCGACCATGTGCTTCCTTCCCCGGAAAATCCTTCCCGCCCTGCTCGGGAGCGCGCTCCTGCTATCGGCCACCCTTGCGCAGGCCACGGACCTGCCGCCGCGAGAGCCCAGCCCGCTTTACGTCCGCCAGATCCACAGCGGACACAGCCTGACCGACGCCTATATGGCCCATCCCTGGCCCGGGCGGTTGATCCTCGCGACCAAGGCCGTCTCCCGACGGGTCGATCCTTTCGAGACGATTGCCGGTTCCACCATCCCCGGCTCCCCGCTGCATTGGCGCTGGAAGAATCCGCCGGGATACGGCGCCCCCGATGCGCGCGCCGATATCGGCGATTACGATCTGCTGGTGACGACCGAGACCGTGCCGCTCAGCCCCGATCCGGAAACCTTCCGGTCAAATACACTCGACATGATTAAAACCTGGGTGCGCCACGGCTGGGAGAACGGCAATGGCGGGCTCGGCGCCGAGGTCATGCTTTACAGCACATGGGTGGCATGGCCTGCGCCGGAGAACGGAACACCCTTTCGGCAGCGTCTGGCGGACCAGG
>JAUIBJ010000534.1 GCA_030428025.1 Alphaproteobacteria bacterium | reverse complement strand
CCGCCGTCCATCGAGTCGTTGTCCGGCCCGCCCAGCAGGCGGTCATCGTCGTCGCCGCCATCGATCATGTCGTCGCCGGCATCGCCGAAAAGCGTGTCGCGCCCCGGCCCGCCCGACAAGAGGTCCGGCCCCTCCGCGCCATAAACGAGGTCGTTGCCGCTCAGCCCGAGGATATAATCGGCCGTGGCGCCACCGCGCAGCGCGAAGGGCCCCCGGTCGTGATGCGCCGCCGGCCCGCCGGTATAGGCGGGAAAGACCGGAAAGGGCGTGCCGTCGTAGTCGCGCGTCTCGGTCTGATAGGCGTTGATCCCGAGGATCAGCCGCTGATCGGTCCAGTAGTCTTCCAGCGGATCGCGGGTGAGGGCGTCGATATTCGACCAGTAGAGCGCGCTGTTGTGTTCGGCGCCGAAGCCGTGGGGAAAGGCCGCGTCGATGCCGCTTTCGGTGTAAAGGGCATCTGTGTTGTCCATGTTCGGCAACGCGATGTCGATCCCGTCGCCGAAATGCTTGTTGCGGTAGAGCACGATGTTGGGCAAGAGCCCGTCGGCATCGGCTGGGATGGAGTGATAGACGCGGTCCTCGCTGTGGTTCACGCCGTAATAAGCGGTCACCGCATCGGGCAGGCCCAGCGTCTCGATATGCCCGTCTCCGTCGAGCGTGGAGCGGCTGAGGTCGAGCCCCAGAAGCCTCTGGTAGTCGCTCAGGTCCGGCACCACGCCGGCCGAGCCCAGCGAGACCAGATAGAGCGATTTGCCGGCGAAAAGATCCGCATCGGCCAGCGCGAACACATCCACCATCGAGCCGCCCAGGCTGTGCCCGGCCACCACCACGTTCTCAATGCCGTGGATGTCGGCATAGGCGGCGGCCGCCACGATCGCCGGGCGCAGAAGGAGGTAGTAAAAGGCCATGCCTTCCTTGGTGAAGGTCTGCCCCTCCAGCGCGGCATCCTCGCCATCCGAGCCGCGGAAGACGATGAAGAGCGTGCGTTCGCCATTGATCGTCCCCTCGACAATCAGGACTTCGCCGCCATTGCCGTCGTCCGAGGCAGAGACGAAAAGCCCGCCCTCGGTGAAGCGTCCGCCCCCCTCGCCGGAAAAGAAGCCCGGGCCGAGGTCGCCTTCGTCCAGCACCGTCCAGTCGCCACCCATCACTGACTGACTTTCGATATAGCCGCGATAGTCGTCGTCATAGGCGAGCGGGTCGTCGGCCCCCTGCAATTCGCCCCGGTAGGGGGCGTCGATATAGGTGCCGCCATAGACCGTGCGGGCCAGAAAGGCGCCGGCGCGGATGACATCGGTCTGGGATAGGGCCACGGGCGGCGCCCCTGCGCGGTTGGGATCGGACGCTTTCAGCCTAGGGCCTGATCGGGCAGGGGTTCAAGCGACTTGTTGCCTAGGCCCCTTGCCGGTCAGGCCAACTGGCGCAAAACCGCCTCTGCCGTCTGCCGGCCCGAGATGTCGGCCCCGCCGACCGTGGCCCAGAGATCGGAATGGCAGGCCTCTCCGGCGAAGAAGATGCGCTCGGCGAGCGGCCGGCGCAACACCTCTCGCATCGGGTAGCCGCCCGGCCGGGCCGAGGCATAGCAACCGCGATAGAGCGGGTCGGAGGACCACATCGTGGCGTGACCCTTCCGGAAATGCTTGTCCA
Source organism: Alphaproteobacteria bacterium (assembly GCA_030428025.1). GTDB lineage: Bacteria > Pseudomonadota > Alphaproteobacteria > Rhodobacterales > Rhodobacteraceae > Roseovarius. Next base: position 1,829 of record JAUIBJ010000534.1, on the reverse strand, counting down.
CGTCGCCCCCGATCAGGTCACGCAGCTTGCCCAGCACGAAGTCGATGGCGGCGGCCTCGCCCGCGCGCTCGAGTTCCTTCGCGAAACGCCCGCCCACGTCGCAATAGGCCAGCCCCGTGCCGCTGGCATTGGTCAGCGCACCGAAGGCCTCGTCGCTCTCATCCACCCGGTGCAGCACATAGCCATCTTCGCCCAGACCGAAGACGTCCGCATCGAATTGCAGGGCGATGTGGTTGTAGTCCCCCATGGCGATGGCGTGAAAGCTTTCTTCCTTGTCGACGGGCAGGGCGGGGTCGAAACCGATGCCGCCGCCCGCCAGAACCCCGGTGGAGACGGTGACGATCACCGCGCGCGCCCGGATCGTGCCGCGCGGGGTGTCCACTTCGACCCCGTTGCCGCCCCAGCGGATGCGGGTGGCCGGGGTTTCCAGCATGACGGGCAGGCCGGCGGCATGGTCGGCCACCAACCGGCCGTAGCCTTCGGCGCAGTACCAGTCGACGCTGTCGGCGGAGTTCCACCAGTCCACGCAGGAGAAATCCTGCATGTTCTTGCCCATCTCCCAGGGGCCGATGCCGAACCAGGCGGTGCGGGCCCAGTCGCCGTCTGTCGGGGCGACCGAGGCGGGCGAGACATCGCGGCCCTGACGCCCGGCGGTGCCGATGGCGGCATCGACCCGGTCCCAGACCTCCCAAAGTGCCTCTTCCTGCGCCTCGGTCGCCGGGCCGTCCCCGGCATAGATGCCGTAGGTTTCCGGCGCCTTGTAGAAGCGGTGCGCGCTGGCCTTGGCCCGGTTGAAATAGGGGTTGCGCGTCCGGTTCTGCACCCAATGCGCGCCAAGGTCATAAGGCACGCCGAAACGAGCGGTGTCGGTATGCGCGCGCCCGCCGGTTCGGCCGCTGGCCTCGATATGAACGTAGCTCATCCCGGCATCGCGCAGCACATGGGCCGCCGCGACCCCCGCCGCACCGGCCCCCACGATCACGACATCGGGGTTCGTCGGCATCTCGGTCGCTGCGCGGGCCATCGCGGGCAAGAGGGCGCCGGCGCCGCAGAGCGAGACGAAGTGGCGGCGGCTGACGGACGGGGAAGGGCGGCGTGACGTCATGTGACGACTCCTGTATAGTTGGCTCTACACTGTAGAGGAATAATTATTCTACAGTGTAGAGTTTGTCAACGGCCGTGTGGACGGGCCAAGAAACGCGACAGGGAGCGGCATGGCGAGAAAGGGCAGGTTGACGCGGGAGCGGATCGTCGAGGCGGCGATCTCGCTTCTGGACCGGGAGGGCGAGAAGGGCTTCAGCATGCGCAAGCTGGCGGGAAAACTGGAAGTGGACCCGATGGCGCTTTACCACCATCACGCCAGCCGCGGCGCGTTGATTCACGAGGTGCTGCAGGCGATGATGGCCGATTTCGAGATGCCCCCGCCCGGGGGTGACTGGCGCGCCGACCTGCGCGCGCTCTGCGGCGGCCTGCGCCGTCTGGCCCGGCGGCATCCGGGCGCCTTCCGCGTCTACGAGTATTATGACCGCTGGCTGCCGGCCGAGCATCGGGTGAACGAGGCGTTTCATGCCACGCTTCTAAGCGCGGGGTTCGACGGCCAGGCAACCGTGCGCGCCGTGCGTCTGCTTCTGACCTATACCGAGGCCTTTGCGGTGGACGAGATCAGCGGCTGGCTTGACCCCTACGATCCCGCGGAGCGCGTCGAACTGATCGACAGCCTGGCTGCGGGGGCCTTCCCCGCCACGGCGGGGCTGGTGGAGGAGATCGCCGCCGTCGATGCGGATGCAGAGTTCGATTTCGGGCTCGACGTGCTGATCGCCGGGCTGGAA
>JAUIBJ010000533.1 GCA_030428025.1 Alphaproteobacteria bacterium | reverse complement strand
GCGAACGCCCCTGCCCCGCCGGCGGCGATGTCGAACATCTCGACGATGGGTGCCACATGCTCGGCCAGGGTAAAGGCGGTGGCGACCGGCTTGGTGGTGTTCTTCATCAGCGCGTAGGCGGTATTCACGTCAAGGTCATAATTGTCCGGAATATCCGTGGCGATGCAGCATCGGGTGAACCAACTGACATTGATCAGCTGATCCTGCAGCCGGGTGAAATCGTGCAGGTCGCGCAAGGTCGAGGGGCGGTAGATGCCGCTATCTAGGTCGAGCGTCTGCACCGCCGCGCCGCCGGTACCGAAATGCACGGCCTCGCCGCCCACTGTGATGCTGCGGGCCGGATCGCGGCCATGCAGTGGAAAGGTTCCAGGCGCGGCCGCCACCGCCGCGCGCACAAGCGGAGCGGGAAAGGCCAGCCGCCCATCGGACATCTCTCTCGCGCCGGCCTTGCACAGCAGATCGGCCAGCCGTGCCGGAACCTCGCCCATGCCAAGTTCCTCGAGCAGACGCAGCGCGGTGGCATAGATCGCCGTCATGTCCGCCTCGGTGAGCGGCCTGTAAGTCCCACCCGGCTGCCCCGGCGGCGCCGGGTTCACGGCCGGCGGCGCAGCGCGCCGGGCCAGTCGTTCGCGCCGTCCCGACCGACGCGGTCTTTCATCGTCCTTGGCCATGGGCATTGTCCTCTATCCCCCGCCCCAACAGGGGGCATGACCCGTCCTCAGACAAGCGGAATTCGCGTTGCGACGATTTCTCGAATGCAAGTTTCGAAAGATTGCAATAGTCTCCTGCCCCATTGACCGTTGCGCAGGAAATCAGCCCTGTGGGCGAAACTTGCGGCAGCGGAGGCCCCATATGAAATCGCAGACACGGTGCGTGGTGATCGGCGGCGGCATCGCCGGCTGTTCCACCCTCTATCACCTGACGCAGGAAGGCTGGACCGATGTGGTTCTGGTCGAACGCGACGAACTGACCAGCGGCACCACCTGGCATTCGGCGGCACAGGTTACGAATTTCGGGATGAATCAGACGATGGTGGGGCTGAAGAGCCATTCCATCGCGCTTTACAAGGAACTGGCCGAGGATCCGGATTACCCGATCAACTATCACCACGGCGATGGCGGTATCCGGCTGGCCAATACCGAGGCGGTGATGGAGGGCTATCGCCATTTCGCCTCGATGGCGCGGGGAATGGACGTTCATTTCGAGGTGATCGACGCCGAGGAATGCGCCCGGCGCCACCCGCTCATCTCCACCGAAAACCTGCTGGGCGGGTTGTGGGATCCGCTCGACGGCGATATCGACCCCGCGCAGCTGTGTCAGGCGCTGGCGCGGCGGGCGCGCAAGGCGGGCGCCGAGGTTTATCGCCATACGCCGGTGACGGGGCTTACCCAGCATGCGGACGACAGCTGGACCGTGCATACCGAAAAGGGCGATATCCGCTGTGAGGTGGTCGTCAACGCCTGCGGCTACCGCGTCAACGAGGTAGGCGCGATGATGGGCGTGCATCACCCGGTCATGTCGATGGAACACCAGTATTTCCTGACCGAACCGATTCAGGCCATCGCCGACGCGGGCCACCGCATGCCGCTTTTGCGCTGCCCGATCTCGGACTATTATTGCCGGCAGGAAAAACAGGGGCTTCTGCTGGGCTTTTACGAACAGGGTTGCCGTACTTGGGGAATGGACGGGATCGACCCTGGCTTTTCCAACGACCTCTGCCCCAACGACATGGACCGGATCACCGACGTGCTGGAGGGCGCCTTTGCGCGGATGCCCGCGCTGATGGAGGCGGGTATCCATACGGTGGTGAACGGACCGATCACCTATTCGCTGGACGGCGCGCCGTTGGTGGGGCCGATCCCGGGCAAGCGCAACGCCTTCTGCATCATCGGCCTGCGCGCGGGGCTGGGCGAGGGCGGCGGGCATGGCTGGCTTCTGGCGCAGCAGATCGTGCATGGCGAGGCCTGTTATGACACCTGGCCGCTCGACCCGCGCCGCTTTACCGGGCATGGGAACGTGGAACTGACGGCGCTGAAGGCCGTCGAAGAGTATCAGAACGAGTTCCGCTTCGAGTTTCCACACGAACACCGCCCGGCGGGCCGCCCGATCAAGACCACGCCGCTCACCCCGGTGCTGGCGGCGGAAGGCGCGGAATTCACTGTGGTCAATGGCTGGGAACGGGCGGATTTCTTCAAACCGTCCAGTGACTTCCACGAAACTCACAGCTTCCGCTTCTCGGAAGTGTTCGACGTGGTGGCCGAAGAGGTGCAAGCGGTGCAGACCGGCGTGGGCCTTTGCGAGGTGAACGGCTTCAACCGGTACGAGATGACCGGGCGGGATGTACATGCCTTCCTCGACCGGATGATCTGCGGCGCCGTCCCGCGCAAGGCGGGGCGCGTGGGGCTGGGCTATCTGCTCAACCATCACGGCATGGTCAAGTCCGAGGCCACCGTAGCCAACCTGCCCGACGGGCGCGTATGGTACGGCTCGGCGGCGGCGGCGGAATGGCATGACATGGACTGGCTGACGCAGCATCTGCAACCGGGCGAGGATGTGCAGATCCGTTCGCTCACCAACGACCACACCATCCTGGTGCTGGCCGGGCCGAAATCGCGCGAGGTGATGCAGGCGGTCAGCCGGGCGGACTGGTCGAAAGAGGCCTTCCCGTGGCTGTCGGTGCGGTCCTGTTTCATCGGCATCGCACCGGCGGTGGTTATGGGGGTCAGTTTCTCGGGCGAGCTGGCCTATGAGATCCACGTACCCAACAATCAGCTTTTCGCTGCCTTCCTCGCCCTTCGCAAAGCCGGCGAGGCACATGGGCTGCGCCTGTTCGGCGCCCGCGCGGTGGAATCGATGCGGCTGGAGAAAGGCTTCCTGCATTGGAAATCCGACCTCCTGACCGAGTTCGACCCCTACGAGACGGGGCTTGAACGGTTCGTGAAGCTCGACAAGGGCGATTTCATCGGCAAACGCGCGCTGGAGGCCCGCCGCGCCGCCGGCCCGCGCAAGCGCCTCGTGACGCTGAAGATCGAGGGGCGCGACGCCCCCGCCCATGGCGGCGCCTCGGTGATGCTGGAGGGGCGCGTTGTGGGCACGGTGACCAGTGGTGACTGGGGACACCGGGTGGGGGCGAACCTTGCCTATGCCTATGTCGCGCCGGAGCTTTCGGAGGTGGGTACGGAAATGGAGGTCGACATCATCGGCCGATTGGTCCCGGCCCTCGTCATCGCGCCCTCACCCTACGATCCGGAGATGGCCCGCCCCCGCGCCTGACGCGGAAAGCGTTGCCATTCCGCGCATCTCCGCTACCCTTGGGGGGCGTCCGCCAGCCGGGCGCGCCCGGGGAACACCATTCATGCCGGTCTGGAAACAACTTCTTCTGCTCTGCTGCCTCGGGGCTGTGGCCTATGGCGGCTATGAGGCCTACAGGATCTATCTCGCGCCGCCCGCCGAAACCGCCGCCCAGAGACCCGACAGT
>JAUIBJ010000532.1 GCA_030428025.1 Alphaproteobacteria bacterium | reverse complement strand
TGTCGAGCGGCCACAGGTCGGCATGGCTGCCTTCGGTGCCGAGCGCGTGATAGGCGCCCTGGCAGAATATGAGCGGTTCGCGGTCGGCATGGGTGCGGAACGTTGCAATGCGTTCGATGAAGAGCACGTGGTCGCCGCCGTCATGGGTGGCGTGGCGCCGGCATTCCATGACCGCCGCCGCGCCAGAAAGGATCGGTGCGCCGACCCCACCGGTGCGGAAATCGAGCCCCTCCCACTTGTTGATGTCGGGCCGCGCAAAGCGGTTCGAAAGCGCGCGCTGCTGTTGTGACAGGACGTGGATCGCGCAGGCTTCCGCCGCCTCCCAGGCGGGCAGGCTGATTGCGCGCCGGTCGATGCTGAACAGAACCAGCGGCGGGTCGAGCGACAGCGAATTGAAGGAACTGATGGTCATGCCGATCGGGCCGTCGGGGCCGGCGGCGGTGACGATGCACACGCCCGTAGGGAACTGGCTGAGGCATTTGCGGAAGGCCATCGCATCGAAGGGGGCGCCGGTCATGCTTTGTCCCCGGTGACGAGCAGATAATCGGCCAGCGCCAGCGCCCTGTCTGCCCCCTTGCGCAGCTCGGCCGCCTGCGCCGCGAGCCGGACGAAGCCCTCGTCGTCGAGTGCGGCAAAGATCGCGTCGTTGATCTCGCGCTGCATGGGGGCCAGGGCCGCCAGCCGCCCTTCGCCCTCGGGCGAGACCTGCAAGAGCACGCGGCGCCGGTCCGCCGGGTTGGGGCGCTTGGTCAAAAGGCCCTGCCGGATCAGCTTGCCGGTCTCGATGGTGACGAAGGCGCCCGACAGGCCCAGATGGTCGGCGATGGCCTTGATGCCGACCCCGTCCTCGCCCTGCAGGTGACGGACCGAAACCAGGATCGTGTACTGGATGCCGGTCAGGCCGAGATAGCTGCCGAACCTCTCCCGCACCGCTTCGAGCCGCGCGGAAAAGGCCAGGAGGTCATGCACCATGTGGCGAAACGCGCTGTCGTCGCCCCCGGCCAGAAGCGCTGCGCGAGAGACGGTCATCGGCCTGTTTCCGCTGCTTGTGCCCGCCGCCTTCGGCCTTTCTTCCGCGATGACGTTCGACTTTCCCGTCACGCCATTCCTCCCAGCATATTGCTTTGATGCAAAGGTAAATTAAAAAGCAACCGAACTCAAGGAAGAATGCCGTTTTCTTTGAAGAAAACGGCTCGGAAATTTCCAAATTTCCGGCCCGAAATTTTGCAAAATTTCGGTTTCCCGGGGGACCGGTCGGTCGTTTCAGCCCCGCCCGGAGGCCTTGGCCTCTTCCCGGTCGCGCAGGGCGCGCCGGTCGATCTTTTGCAGGGTGGTGCGGGGAAGCTCATCGACGAAGGTGATCTCTTCGGGCACCTTGTAGCCCCCGGCCTTCTCGCGCACGCGCTCCTGAAGCTCGGCAACAAGCGCGTCGTCGCCCATGGCGCCCGTGCGCAGAACGACAAAGGCCTTCACCGTCATCAGTCCCTCGTCGCCTTCCACCCCGATGGCGGCGGCTTCGAGCACGCGTGCGTCCTCGGTGATCGCCGCCTCGATCTCTATCGGAGACACCCACAGCCCCTTGACCTTGAAGACATCGTTGGACCGGCCCGCGAACCAGAAATAGCCGTCTTCGTCGAACTGAAGCTGGTCGCCGGTGCGTACCCAAGGGCCCTGAAAGGTCTTCTTCGTCTCGTCGAACTTGCGCCAGTAGAAGAAACAGGCCGTCCGCGATTTCACCCAGCACTCGCCCGGCGTGTCGGGCGCGGTCACGTCATGGCCGTCGTCGTCCACCAGCCGGATCTCGACACCGGGCACCGGTTTGCCCAGCGATCCGCGCCTGAAGTCGCCGGGGCGGTTGGCGATCCATTCATAGGTCACCTCGGAGGACCCGATGCTGTCCATCAGTTCCACGCCGAACCGGTCGTGCCAGCGCTCGAACACCTCCGGCGGCATCTTCTCGGAGGCCGAATAGACCGCGCGGACGGAGGCGAAATCTGGGGCGCGGTCCATCTCGTCGAAATGCGCCAGCAGCAGCTTGATCACGGTGGGCACGGTGATCAGCTTGGTGGGCCTGTGTTTCTCGACCAGCGCGGTCACCAGATCGGGCCGCGGCGGTTCGGCGGTGATCACCACCGTGGCACCCCAATAAAGCGGGATCAGCAGGCCGGGCCAGAGCCCATGGGTGAAATACTTCTTCGAGGTGGCGTGGACGATGTCGCTCTCGTCGTATTCCCACCAAAGCCCGTGGCGTTCGGGCACGATCATGAAGTCGTGCGCCAGATGGGTGATGCCCTTGGCGGTGCCGGTGGTGCCGCCGGAATAGAACATGTAGGTGACATCGTTGCGGTGGCGGGGCACCGGGGTGGCGGTGGTTTCCCGCCCGCGGGTCATTTCGGAATAGGTGACGACCTCGACGCCGCGCTCCTGCAGAAAGCCGTGGGCGGGCAGGGCGCCGTTCACGATCACCTTGCGCAGGGTAGGGGGCAGCAGATCGCCCGCCTCTTCCAGTTTGCCGAACTGGGCCTCGTCGACGAAAAGCGCCGTGGCCGCAGTGTCACGCAGGAAATAGGCCAGTTGATGAGCCTTGTAGAGCTCGGATATGCTGGCGGGCACGATGCCGCTGCGCACGGCACCCAGCCAGGTGGCGACGGTGGCAAGGCTGTCGGTGGCAAAGACCAGCACACGCGAATCGACCGGCAGGTCCAGTGCGCTCAGCCCACCCGCCGCGCGGCAGACCTCGTCGCGCAGCGCCGCATATGTGATGGGCACGTCATCAGCGATGATCGCGACCTTTTCCGCCAGCACGCCGTCGGCGTGACGGTCGAGAATGACCTCCGTCGGGTTGAAGAACTCCGGCACCTCCGGATCGGTCCAGGCTTTCCAGTCGTCGGTATAGATTGGCGCAGTCATCCTAGGCGGCTCTTTCGTTTACAGGTCGGCACGGCCTTGATCGGTGGCATCGCGTCAGGCGATTCCGAGATACGTGTCCTTGATATCCGGCTTGGCCTCGAGTTCCGCAGGGCTGCCGGTGAATTTCACCGTTCCCTGGGACAGCACCGTAACGCTGTCGGCCAGCGCAAGCGCCATCGCCACGTTCTGTTCCACCAGAAGGATCGAGGTGCCGGTGCCCTTGATCCGCAGGAGCGTGTCACGCACCTCGTCCACCAGGATCGGCGCCAGCCCTTCGGACGGCTCGTCGAGGATCAGAAGCTCTGGGTCGGCAAGAAGGGCGCGTGCGATGGCAAGCATCTGCTGCTCGCCGCCCGAAAGCTGCTGGCCGAAATGCGACATGCGCTCGGAAATGCGCGGGAAGAGCCTCAGGACCTCGTCGCGCTGGTCGACCGACTTGCGGTTGGCCCAGAGCGCCACGTCCAGATGCTCGCGCACCGTCAGCGAGGAAAATATGCCCCGGTCCTCCGGGACATAGCCGATGCCCTCGCGGATGCTGCGATGGGTCGGATTGCGGGTGATGTCCTGATCC
>JAUIBJ010000531.1 GCA_030428025.1 Alphaproteobacteria bacterium | reverse complement strand
GCAGGGTCAGGACCCTGCGTGTCTGCGTTGGATCGGACGGCTCGGGGGAGCCGTATTGGTAGTCGACATCGTACAGGTCGAGTTTGAACCAGACCGTCGTGCCATCAAGTTCGATGACGCCCATCTCATGCCAGCCATAGGGGTCGCTATCAGCATTGAAGGCGCCGAAGGCCGCAACGCGGCGTGTGAGTTCCAGCCGGGCATCGGGCCCAAGCGCCGCGACGCCCCGCGTCATCACGAACTGGCCCTGCGGCGCATCGGCAACGGAAGTGTTTCCGAGGATTGAACGGCGAAACGCATCATTCTGCGCAGCGACAATTGCCACTTCCTGAACGGGATCGAGGTCGAGTGTGGTGGTCATGGGATGTCTCCGGGACGGGCCAACCGATCTGATATCGGCTGTGGGCAACCCGTCAGCCGGAAAGGGCCGCCCTCGAGGTGAGGACGGCCAAAGAGTCAGGTCGTATTCGGATGTGGCCCCCCTTTCCGTTAGGCCGCATCTCCGCTGAGGAAGGCGGGCAGGGACGACAGTTCAACGCTCTCGACATCTGTCAGAGGGTCTGCGGCGGACACATCTCCTTCCTCGGTCTCCGGCGCTTTGCCTGCAATTTCGGCACCGGCCTCCGTCGCACCGGAAAACAGCATCCCGTCAGGCAGCCAGCGCGTCGTCTTTGCAGCCGTCGCGGCGTCGAAACCTTCCGTCTCGCCGACGGTTTCTGCGAAAGCCCGCTCCATCGCTGCCGCGATATCGCCCTTGCGTTCCCGATTGCGATCCTCGGCGTAGTCGTCGCCGATCAGCTTGCGCGCGGTGGCGACCGCATGCCCTTTGTTGACCCGGCCCCAGTAGTTCTGAGCGGTCGGACGCCAGCAAGCTGCCACATCGACGTCAAGCCGCGCGCCGATTTCCTCGATGATCAGGGAGGGGCGATTGTCGGAGGAGAGCTGCGGCTTGACCGCCAGACCCGTCGCCCAGGCGAAGAGCGCCTGCTTGTCCGCCACAGGCAGTGCCGACATCGCCCGGAAGTCCTCTGGTTTCTCCAGCGTCATCCAGTCAGTGGCGATATCCTGTTCCAGCGCGTCAAGCATCTTCTGGGCGACAGTGTCCGCATGCAGCACCTCGCGGTTCTGCGCCTGGAAGGGTCGGATCGAGATGTCGAGCGCCTCGTTGTTGTAGGACCGCCCCAGAGCCTGCTCGCAGAACGCGTAAAGCATCGCGTCGAACGCCACCTCGAAATCCGCCGCCAGATGCGCCCGCAGGATGTGCTGACGGGTCGCGCGCAGATCGTCGGCCAAACTAGCCGAAATTCCGTCCGCCTTGCGCAACGTCGCGGCCGGGTCGGAGGTCGGCACCGGTGAGGAGGAGGTCGGCGGCGTTACCTGCGGACGGGCAGGGGAGGAGGCACCATCAGAATCTCCGGTGACCTCGTCGGGCTCGGGCGCGGCAGGAATATCCTCAGGCCGCACCAAACCCTTCTCAACCCGCAGCGCCCCGTCATGGCCGATGGTCAGAACTACGCCGGCGATAGCGCGATCTTCCTCTGCGTAAGGTTGCCGTTCGCGCTGAAGGATCTCGATCTCGCGAAGGCGCGGCTCGATGGCGTAGTATTCCTCGGTTTCAGCGTCGGTCCAGTCTTCGCCGTCATTCTGCGCCGCCAGTTCTTCCTCGCGTGCGATGAGACGTTCCTCCTCGGCAAGCAGGTCCGGATCGGGGTCGATATCCTGCGGATAGACCCGTCCGAAACTGCGAAACGCGCCGTAATCCACCGAGAGATGCACCTCGACCCATTTCCACGTCCCCTCGAAGGGTTTGGCCGCGGCTTGAAGTTTCTCGATGGCGAGGCGTTCCAGGAGCTCGGGGTTTTCCATGTGGGCGCTGGCGCGATCATCGAAGAGATCGCGCAGCAGAACGCCGCCCGCCGCCTCGTACGCCTCGATGCCGACAAAGCGCCCCAGGGCCGAGTTCGCCGAACGCGCCGTCTCGGTCAGCTGGCGTTTGATGCTCTGCGGGTGGATGTGATAGCCGCCCTTCACCGCATTCCAGACCGCCAACTGGCGATCATGGTCGTCGGTCAGAGTGAAAGCCATCACGCATTCGAGGGTCAGATCGCCCGCACGAAACTGCTCGATGATCTCGGGTGCGACGCGAGCGAGTTTCAAGCGGCGGCGCACCAAGTCGACCGAGACGCCGAATTTGAGCGCGATCTCGTCTTCACTGCGGCCCTCGGCGATCATCTTGTCGAAAGCTTCGAACTGGTCGGCGGGGTGCATCGCCGCGCGCTGGAGGTTTTCGGTGGCGGAGGTGAGGATCGCGTTGCGTTCATCTTCGACGAGGCAGGGCACGGGGTGATCTGTGGGGATCACACCGTCTTCGGCGAGTTGCATCAACGCCTTGAGGCGGCGGCCGCCGGCGTCAACGGCAAAACGTGTCTCAGACAGCGCATGAACCACCAGGTTCTGCTTGATGCCTGTCTCGCGAATGCTGGCGAGAAGCTCGGCGTCATCGCTGGCGCTCGCCGCCACCTTGCGAACGTTGAGCGGGCTCGGCTCCAGCTGGTCGAGCGGGATCATCCGGATGTCGGAGGCACCGTCAGGCGCCGCCGATTCGGCGGCTTCGGTCTTCTTCGCATTGGCGGGTTTCGGGCGGGTCGTAGTCTTGGCCATGGTCAGGGTCCTTGTCATGCCGGATCCGGATGAGCCTCTCTCTATCCTTTCAAGCCCGGCACCCGGGCTTCCCTTTCTCTGGCTCCAGATAGCTTTGATGACATGACTGTCCTCCTCCTTGGGTCCTCGCAGACCCACCTTGTTGGACTGGACGGCCCCCAAGCGGCATCGAAATGTGCCAGAGTGAGTCGTTGAAGATCTCAAACGAAGGAGCCGTCCGAGGGTCAGATTATCCGTATTGGCATGGATACGTCAAAGCACGCGTTTCAACTGCATGGCGTGGACACCGCCGAACAATCGGTTCTTCGCAACAAGATGCGCCGGAAAGAGATGGTGGAGTTTTTTGCGAAATACCCGCCGACCGGCATTGCGATCAAAGCCTGTGGTGCCTCGCATTACTGGGCACGGTTGCTGACCGGGTTCGGTCATGAGGACAAGCTAATTGCGCCGCAGCTTGCGAAGCCCTACGTGAAGCGTGGCAAGAATGATGCGGCCGATGCTGAAGCGCTGTGCGAGGCGATGAGCCGCCCGACGATGCGGTTCGTTCCGGTAAAGAGCGCCGAGCAACAGGCGGCACTGATGCTGGCAGGCATTCGCGAGCGCGCTGTCGCAACCCGGACGCAACTTGCCAATACGATCCGTGGTTATGCCGCAGAGTTCGGAGTGACCGCGGCCAAAGGCGTGTCTCATATTCCGCGCCTTTTGGAACGCATCATAGCTGATGAAAACGTCCCCGCTTTGGCGCGCGATCTGTTTACGTCACTTGCGGATGAATTTGCGCAGCTGAGGGAGCGCCTGGAAGAGATAGAAGCGAGTTTGA
>JAUIBJ010000530.1 GCA_030428025.1 Alphaproteobacteria bacterium | reverse complement strand
ACGGCGGCGGGCTGGCCGAAATGCTGCACGCGCGCAGCGCACGGCCCTATCTCCGCCACCGGCGCGATGGCACCCAGGGCATGATTGCCATGAACGGTGAGTTTCCCTTCAAACCGGACTACTTCGACATCAATGTGGGCCTTGCGCAGATGGACCGGCTGGGCCTGACCCACCGCATGCTGACCTTTCCCGGCGCACTTGGGGTGGACGTGCTGCCCGCCGATGAGGTCGCCCCGGCGATCAGTGCCTTCAACACCCACCTTGCCGAGTTGCACGCGAAAACGGGCGGACGCATCTTCGGCCTTGCCGGGCTGCCGCTTGCCGATCCCGATCTGTCGGTCGCCGAAGTCCGCCGTGTGCGTCGCGACCTCTGCCTGCCCGGTATCATCCTGCCGTCGAACTATTTCAACTCTGTCGCCGAGGCCAAGGCGCTCGCCCCGATCCTGGCCGCCGCGAACGAGACCGGCTGCCATGTCATGCTGCATCCCGGTCTGAAGGCGGGGGAGGAGCCGCCCCCGCCCCCGACCGATCACATGCAATACCGCACCTCGGCCGTGGCCCTGCAGGCCCAGATCGCCCAGAACGTACTGACGCTGATCCTTTCCGACATTCAGGAAGTCTGGCCCCGCCTGTCGTTCCAGATCGTCAATCTCGGCGGCACGATCCCCTTCATCTTCGAACGCATGGAGGCGATCGCCCGGCACCGCAATCCCGACGATCCGTTCCCGACATCGAAGCTGCGCAACCTCTGGTACGATTGCGCCTCGCTCGGGCCGCGGGCGCTGGAAGCTGCCGTCAGCCTTTACGGTGCCGACCGCATTTTCCTTGGCTCCGACTACCCGATCTTCCACGACAATCCCTGTGACCGCGCGCTGGCCCCCGCGCGGCTCGATCCGGCCGACAAGGAAAAGATCGCGGGCGAGAACGCTCGCGCCCTGCTGGAAAGCCTGGCGCAGGGGGCGTGACATGGCTGTGGGGACCGGGCAATGACCGATGACAAGACGGGCGGCGGGGCCGATACCGCGGAACAGATCGTCGCGTTCCAGAACCCGATGGGTATCGGCGGGGCGGTGGCGCTCGCCCTCAGACGGCAGCGCGTGGCGGCGGGGCTTGCGATCCGTGACCTCGGCCGCGCCTCGGGCGTCTCCTCCGCCATGATCTCGCGCATCGAAAACGCCCAGGTCTCGCCGTCGCTCTCGACCCTGGAGGCATTGGCGCGGGCGCTTTCCGTGCCGGTGATCTCACTCTTCCAGCACACGGTCCAGACCGCCGACATCCATTTCGTGAAGGCGGGCGAAGGCCTTGCCGCCAAACGCTTCGCCCCCGATCATGTCCATGATTACCGCCTGCTGGCGCAATTCGCCGACAACGCGCTGGCTTTCTCCGCCGCCCGCGTCACCCTGCGCCGCGCGGATGACGGCACCCATCCGGTCTATTTCAGCACCGGCTACGTATTCCTGACGATCATCGAGGGCACATGCAACTATTCCTGCGGCGGGACGGCGTTCGAGATGGCGCCGGGCGACAGTCTGGGCTTTGATGCCCAGTTGCGTCATGGCGTGGCATCGGTGGGAACCGACGCAGTGACCTTCGTGACCGTCTCGGCGAAGCCAACGTGACCGGGCTTATCGACGGGCGGTGTACAGTGAAGGCGAAGGGGGCGGTGGTGCCGTAGTAAATCGGTGTCCGCATCGAGCCCTGATTGACACCGAGCGGCAATCTCTAGACGATAAATTTCTCGACGACGATGCTTAAAGAGGCGCATATGCCTGCTGAAATTCCCAAATCGATGCAGCCCGAGCTGGCACGCTGGAACGGTGGACGTGGCATCTCGCTTGAAGACTGGATTGGTTGCATGGGTAACGTCGATTTAGCCGTTGGATACTGTACGGTCTTCTGGCCCAAGTTTGAAATCGTAGGGAAGTATATTCTTACGGAAGGCTGGACATCTGAGGCTGTCGAAGGTTTTGAAGACGGACCGAATTCAACCCCGCAAAGTGTTGAATGGGTTATGAACCACCTCCACATTGTCGATATTCACTGCGACAATGGGGTTCCGGCAACGATAGATCATCTCGTCAGGCTGGGAACGGTTTTGAAGGAAATCTACGAAGCAAAGCTATCGTGGCAATTTCCTGATCGGCCTTGTGAGGTTGAGTTCTACATTCCCGATGACCCCGAGAATCTTGTCGAGTATCAAATCTCATTCTGGCAAAAGAAATGGGACGACGCGACCTAAGAGTGAAAGTCGGCTCCGTCCGCGTAGCGGGCCGTAGCCAGCCGTCATTCAGGCTCAGTTTGCCGCGCCGCCCACAGATCCGGCCGCCGCTCGCGCGTCAGCCGTTCCGCTTCGGTCCGCCGCCATTTCTCGATCTCGCCGTGATGACCGGACATGAGGATGGGCGGGATCTCTCGTCCCTCCCAGACCGCCGGTCTTGTAAATTGCGGATGCTCCAAGAGCCCGTGGGAATGGCTTTCCTCCTCGGCCGAGGCGGCATTGCCGAGAACGCCGGGCAGAAGCCGCACCACCGCATCGAGCATCGCCTGCGCCGCGATCTCGCCCCCCGTGAGGACGAAATCGCCAAGGCTGACCTCCTCCACCGCGTAGTGATCGAGAACGCGCTGGTCGACACCCTCGAACCGGCCGGCGAGCAGGGTGATGCCCTGCGTTTGCGACCAACGGCGGGCCATGGCCTGATCGAAGGGCCTGCCCCTAGGCGAGAGGTAGATCACCGGCCATTTCGCGCGGTCGGACGGTGTGCCGATGGCAGCCTGATCGAAGGCCGCGCCCACGACATCGGCGCGCAGGACCATGCCCGCGCCGCCGCCTGCGGGCGTGTCATCGACATTGCGATGCTTGCCGATGCCGAAGGGGCGAAGCGGGATCGTCTCCAGATGCCAGAGCCCGTCCGCCAGTGCCTTGCCGGTCAGGCTTAGGCCAAGCGTGCCGGGAAAGGCCTCGGGGAAGAGCGTGATGATGCGGGCGGTCCAGGCGCCCTTCAGGCGCGGAGTTTCCGCCATCAGGTCGCGGGGCTTGAGCGAGGCCGAGACGGAAAACCGCCCGTGGGATTTGGGTTTCTCCTCGCCCGTCACTCCGTCTCCTCCGGCGGGTCGGCGATGATGCGGCCCGCCGTCAGGTCGACCGTCGGGACGACGGCGCGGGTGAAGGGCAGGAGGAGCGCGGTCCTGCGGCCCGGAGCGAAGATTTCAAGGATGTCGCCCGCGCCATGGTTGTGGACGGCCTTGACGGTGCCGAGTTTCGTACCGCCTGTGTCGAAGACTTCGAGCCCGATCAGGTCGGCATGGTAGAATTCGTCATCAGGCAGATTGGGCAGCATCGACCGTTCTGCGTAAAGTCCGACCCCGCGAAGCGCGTCGGCCTCTTCCTTCGTCGCGACGCCTGAAAGCCGTGCGGCAAAGCCGTTGTTGATGGTGCGGGTGATGCGGATTGTGAAGCTGCGCTTGCCGTCCTCGGTCCAGA
>JAUIBJ010000529.1 GCA_030428025.1 Alphaproteobacteria bacterium | reverse complement strand
GATGGTGTACATCCGCGGCCATGCTCTCGATTTCGAGGGCTGGCGGCAGGCGGGGTGCGAGGGCTGGGGCTATGCCGACGTGCTGCCCTATTTCAAGCGGCTGGAAAATTACAGTGCGGGCGGGGACGCCTTCCGCGGCGCCGGCGGCCCGCTCAACGTGCATCGCCCCGATCCGACGGATCCGCTGACCCTGGCCTTCATCGAGGCCGGGCGCGAGGCAGGCTATCCGGTTACTGACGACATCTGCGGCTATCGGCAGGAAGGGTTCGGCGTGCTGGACCGCACAGTGTACAGGGGCGAACGCTGGAGCAGCGCCCGCGCCTATCTCGACCCCGCCCGCAGTCGGCCCAATCTGACCGTCGTGACCGGCGCCCATGTGCAGCGGGTGGCGATGGAGGGGACGCGGGCGACCGGCGTCACTTTCCGCGATCCGGCGGGCAAGAAGGTGACCGCGCAGGCGCGCCGCGAGGTCATCCTCAGCGCCGGTGCGGTGGGCAGTCCGCATATCCTCATGCTCTCGGGCATCGGTCCGGCGGCGCATCTGCGCGAGCACGGAATCGAGGTGGTGGCAGACCTTCAGGGCGTCGGCCAGAACCTCAACGATCATCCCGATTTCGTGATCAAATACAAATGCCTGCAGCCCGTGTCGCTCTGGCCCTCGACGCGGCGCCTGCCCAGCATCGCCGCCGGGCTGCGCTGGCTGATCACGCGGCAGGGCCTTTGCGGGTCGAACCATTTCGAGGCAGTGGGCTGCATCCGCTCCGGCCCCGGGGTGGAGTATCCCGACCTGCAACTGACCCTGTCGCCCATCGCCGTGGACGACAGGACCTGGGCTCCGCTGCCGGAGCATGCGTTTCAGATCCATGTGGGCCTGATGCGGGCGCACAGCCGGGGCGAGATCACACTGCGCGGACCCGACCCGGCCCAGCCGCCGCGCATCCTTGTCAATTACCTCAAGGACCCGCGCGACCGCGACTTGTTGCGCAAGGGTGTGGGCCTGGTGCGGGAACTGGTGGGCCAGCCTGCTTTCCAAGGGCTGGCGGGCGCGGAGATCTTTCCCGGCGCGGCGGTGCAGGGCGACGCGGCGCTCGATCAGGTGCTGGCCTCGCACACGGCCACGCAATGGCACCTGTCCTGCACCGCGCGGATGGGCCCCGCCACCGACCGGGGCGCGGTGGTGGACGCGCAAGGGCGCGTGCACGGGCTTTCGGGGCTGCGCGTGGTCGATGCCTCGATCATGCCGCATGTGACCAACGGCAACACCAACAGCCCAACGCTGATGATCGCGGAAAAGTTGAGCGATGCCATTCTGGGCCATGCCCCCCTTCCCCGGATCGAGGCCGAGGTCTGGCAGCACCCCGAGTACGAGACCTGCCAGCGCTGACCGGGCGCATCCCGCTTGACGCCGCGGCGCCAGGGGGGCAGGAACGGGGAAACCGCCGCCGCGCCGGCCCGGCGCCGCGGCCAGAAGGGAGGTTTCCGCATGGCAAAACTGGCATTTCTGGGGCTCGGCGTGATGGGAGGCCCGATGGCGGGGCATCTGCAGGCGGCGGGGCATGACGTCTGTGTCTACAACCGCACGGCCGAGAAGGCCGAGGCATGGGTCGCCAAACATGGTGGTCGCAGCGCCCCCACCCCACGCGAAGCGGTGGAAGGCGCAGAGATGGTGATGGCCTGTGTGGGCAATGACGACGATCTGCGCAGCGTCTGCCTCGGCAGCGACGGCGCCTTCGCCGGCATGGAGGCGGGCGGCGTCTTCGTCGATCACACCACGGTCTCGGCAGCGGTGACGCGCGAGCTCTACGCGGTGGCGGCGGATGCCGGCATCGGCTTTGTCGATGCTCCGGTCTCCGGCGGCCAGGCGGGGGCCGAGAACGGTCAGCTGGTGGTGATGTGCGGCGGCGATGCCGAGGTTTACGGCCGGGCCGAACCGGTAATCGCCACCTATGCCAAGAAATGCGTGCGGCTGGGCGAAAGTGGCGCCGGACAGCTGACCAAGATGGTCAACCAGATCTGCATCGCCGGGCTGGTGCAGGGCCTCAGCGAGGGGCTGCATTTCGCCGAGAAGGCCGGGCTCGACGGGCGCGCGGTGGTCGATGTGATCGGCGGCGGCGCGGCGGGCAGCTGGCAGATGGTGAACCGCTACGAGACCATGCTGGACGACCAGTTCGAGCACGGTTTCGCGGTGGACTGGATGCGCAAGGATCTGGGCATCTGCCTGGCCACGGCGAACGAGAACGGCGCCTCGCTGCCGGTGACGGCGCTCGTGGACCAGTATTACAAGGACGTCCAGAAAATGGGCGGCGGCCGCTGGGACACGTCCAGTCTATTCAAGCGGCTGCGCAAGCTGGGCTGACGCTCGTCAGCCCTTGCGGGCTGTCTCGCCGGCGTCACGCCACCGGGCCATTCCCGCCTCAATCTTCCGGTAAGGGGCGCACCCGTACCCTGTTGCGAGTGACCGGAGAGATTCATGCGCCCCACCCCCCTGCCCGACGGCCGGCATGCTCGGCTGTTCGAACTGATCCGCCAGGGCAACCTGGCCGAGCTGCGACGAGAGACGCCGATGCCCGAGGAGCCGGAGGAGACCGAGAGTGACCGGTTCCGCACTCTCGCGCTGCGCTCGCTGGCGTCCTAACCCGCCGCGCCCCTGAACCCCGTCGCCACCACGAATTTCTCGGAACTGTCGGCGCGCGAGGCGGGCGGCTTGACATTGGCCACCTTGGCAAAGCGCTGTTTCAGGAGCTTCTGCAACTCGCCCTCGGCACCGCCCGCCAGCACCTTGGAGACGAAGGTGCCGCCCTCCTCCAGCACGTCGAAGGCCAGGTAGGCGGCGGCTTCGCAAAGCGCGATGATGCGCAGGTGGTCGGTCTGTTTGTGGCCGGAACTGGCGGCGGCCATGTCCGACATCACCACGTCCGCGCGGCCCCCCAGCCACGCCTTCACCTTGTCGTCGGCGCCCTCGTCCATGAAGTCGAGCTGGTGGATCTCGCAACCGGCGATGGGCTCGACCTCCTGCAGGTCGATGCCGAGGATGAAGCCCTGCGCCTTGCCGGGCTTCTCGCCAAGCGCATTGACGCGCGGCACCGCCACCTGACACCAGCCGCCGGGCGCGCAGCCCAGATCGACCACCCGCGCGCCGGGCACGAGAAAGCGGAACCGGTCGTCCAGTTCCATGATCTTGAAGGCGGCGCGGCCACGATAACCCTCGGCCTTGGCACGCTTCACATATGGGTCGTTCAGCTGCCGCTGTAGCCAGCGGGTCGAGGACGACTTGCGCCCCCGCGCCGTCTTGACCTTCACCTTCAGGTCGCGCTGGCCGCGACCGGAGGTGTTCTTGCCGTCGGGTCGCTTCGCCATCAGTCGTCCCCGGTCTTCAGAACGCCATCGGCGGCCATCAGCGCATAAAGGATGCCCTCGCGCAGGCCCCGGTCGGCCACCGACAGCCGGTCGGTGGGCCAGCAGCGCAGAAGCGCCTGGAGGATCGCCGC
>JAUIBJ010000528.1 GCA_030428025.1 Alphaproteobacteria bacterium | reverse complement strand
AGGTGGGATGCGCCCATTTCACTGTCTCTTCCAACCCCATGTCGAGGCAGATGCGGCGCAGGTGGTTGAGGCCGCCGATCCATTGCCGGATTGAACAGTCGGGCGTGGCAAAGCGGTCGCATCGGCCACATCCCTTGGTGAAGAAATCGTTGGCGTCGGTAATCATCTCTGTTGTCCGTTATCCTTCTCGCCCCACCCACCCAAGATAGAGTGTGCGAAAAGGTATAAACGGCTGAAGCACAGCAGCGCAAAGGACACGAGGCTCGGCTTAGTTGGAAAAATGATCTGGATGCCATCACGCTTCCGGAAGGTTACGCGACATTTCTTGTGGAGCGCCGGCCGAAGACCTTAAGATATCTCGAAGCACAATGAAGGTCTACTTTGGTGAGCCCCAAGAACCCGTCGGCCTCTTACGGAGAACGTCCGCTTCCTGCCCTTCGACGCGTTGCAAAGGCGTGATCTATCTCAGAGCGCAGGCTTTACGAGCCCAAACGTCTCCGATGCCTTGCCCCACCAACACGGCTAGCGCGGCGAACCAAGATCGAGAATTCAGTCACCATTGACTGGAAACCAGTAACTATCTGACCTGTTTCAAATTCGGTTTGGTGGAGCCTAGGGGAGTCGAACCCCTGACCTCTTGCATGCCATGCAAGCGCTCTCCCAACTGAGCTAAGGCCCCGAACCGTGCGCCGCTGAATAGGCGCAACGCCGGGCGGGATCAAGTAAAAAAATCTGGCCCGGCGGGAATGATTTTACTCGTCGTCCTCGGACGAAACATCGGCGATCTCGTCCAGCGACACATCGTCGTTGTCGTCGTCGTCGTCCAGCACGTCATCACCCAGATCGACGTCAATGTTGTCGTCATCGTCCAGGTCCACGTCGTCCCCGCCCTGGGCCTGTTTGGCCTTGAGCGTCGCCGCATCCTCGGAATCGGCGGCAATCATCCGGCTCTTGCCGGTATCGATCTCGACCGCTTCACCCGTATAGGGGCTGACGATCGGGTTTCTGTTCAGGTCGTAGAAACGTTTGCCGGTGGTCGGGCAGACACGTTTCACGCCCCATTCTTCCTTGGGCATGGCTATCCCCTCGAATATCTGCTGAGTCTTATCGACGATTCCGGCCAACTGCCATAGGACGCCGGGACTGTCAAAGCCTTTGGCGAATGGAGGCCAAGATGGCCGATCACATCCTGCCCGGCCCGCCTCCGGTGCCGCTGGTTCTGCGCCGGTCGGGCCGGGCGCGGAGGATCAGCCTGCGGGTGTCGCGGCTGGACGGGCGGGTGACGCTGACCCTGCCGGCGGGCGTGCCCGAATCAGAGGCGGTGGACTTCGCGCGTGCGCGCGAAAGCTGGATTCGCAGCCATCTCGCCAACCGGCCTGATGCGATTCAGGTGGAGCCGGGCGCGGTGATCCCCATCGAGGGCATACCGCACCGGATCGTGGCGGCAACCGGGCGCCGCGTTCAACGGGCTCCCGAACAGATCGGGGTGCCGGCAGACAGGCCCGGCGCGCGGCTTCAGGCGTTCCTGAAGCAACTGGCCCGCGACCGGCTGGTGGCGGCGTCAGACCGCTACGCCGCCGCGCTGGACCGGCCCTATGCGCGGATTACCCTGCGCGATACGCGGTCCCGCTGGGGATCCTGCTCATCGCGTGGCGCGCTCAGCTATTCCTGGCGGCTGGTGCTGGCGCCGCCGCCGGTTCTGGCCTACGTGGCCGCGCATGAGGTGGCCCATCTGGCCGAGATGAACCACTCACCCGCCTTCTGGGCCACGGTCGCACAGCTATACGGGTCTTACGAGGTGCCGCGCCGCTGGCTGCGCGACAATGGTCACGATCTGCACCGCTATCGTTTCTGAGGACAGGTTGACCCCGTGGACATTCGTGATCACAAACGCAGCATGACCCCGCAACGCCTGACCGAAGCCACCCCTGCCGCCGCCCATGACCGCGTTTATCGAGCCCTGCGGACGCGCATCATGCATGGCGAGATCGCGCCGGGTCAGGCGCTGACGCTACGCGGGATCGGGCGCGAACATGGTGTGTCCATGACCCCCGCCCGCGAAGCGGTGCGCCGGCTGGTGGCCGAAGGCGCGCTGTTCCTGTCGTCGTCCGGCCGGGTGTCCACGCCCGAGCTCAGCAACGAACGCATCGAGGAACTGGCGGCGCTGCGGGCATTGCTCGAGGTCGAGCTGGCCAGCCGCGCCCTGCCCCGCGCGCATATCGCGCTGATCGACCGGCTACAGGCGATCAACGCGCCGATTGCCGAAGCAATCCGCAGCCGGGACGCCGTGGCCTATATCCGCATCAACCTCGAATTTCACCGCACGCTTTATCTGCGCGCGCAGGCACCGGCGATGCTGGCGATGGCTGAAACGGTGTGGCTGCAACTGGGGCCGACCATGCGGGCGCTCTACGGGCGGCTGCGACGGACCGAGCCGCCGCAACATCACCGTCTTATCATCGCCGCGCTCAAGGCCGGCGACGAGCCGGGGCTGCGCGTCGCGGTACGGTCTGACGTGACCCAGGGCTTGCGAATGCTGACCGCCTGATACCTCATGGCTGGATCACCGCGGCCGACAGGTTAATCCGGCAGCGGGATAAAATCGTCGCGGTCATCAACCGGCAGATCAAAGAGCCCCTCGCCCCAGCGCCCCTCGCGCCAGGCCTGCTTGGCCGCTTCGATCCGCTCACGGCTCGACGCAACGAAGTTCCACCAGATATGGCGCGGACCGTTCAGCGTGGCCCCGCCCAGCGCCATCAGCCGCGCCCCCCTTTCCCCCGCCGCAACGGTGATCGGGTCGCCGGGCCGGAACACCATCATCTGTCCGGCGTCGAAATCCTGCCCCGCGATGCTCACCGAACCCTGCGTGACATAAAGACCACGATCCTCATGATTGTCCGGCAGCGGAAAGCGTGCGCCGGGCTCAAGCACCACATCGAGATAGAAGGTTTCGGAGAACATCGTGGCCGGGGCGACCGCGCCATAGGCATCGCCCAGGATCAGGCGTGCGCTCACTCCGTCATCCGAGATCTCCGGCAGGCTGTCCTTGCCGTGATGTTCAAAGATCGGCGCCATGTCCTCGTGGCTTTCGGGCAGGGCGATCCAGGTCTGGATACCGAATAACGCATGCGGCCCGCTGCGCCCCTCTTGAGACGTACGCTCGGAATGGGTCACGCCCTTGCCGGCAACCATCCAGTTCAGCGCACCGGGCCGGATGATCTGATCCGTGCCCAGACTGTCGCGGTGATGGAAATCGCCCTGGTAAAGATAGGTCACGGTGCCCAGTCCGATATGCGGATGCGGGCGCACGTCGATGCCCTGCCCGGTCAGGAACTCGGCCGGGCCCGCCTGATCGAAGAAGATGAACGGTCCCACCATCCGGCGACGGGGCGCTGGCAGGGCGCGCTTGACCTCGAACCCGCCCAGATCGCGGGCGCGCGGGATGATCAGCGTTTCGATGGCGTCCACGTCGATGGCATCGGGGCATCC
>JAUIBJ010000527.1 GCA_030428025.1 Alphaproteobacteria bacterium | reverse complement strand
ATGGCCATCGACCGCGAGCTTCTGGTCGATATCGGCTATGGCGACGCGGGCAAGGTCACCTGCAATGTGCTGCCCGCGCCCGAGATCTATGCCTCGAACGCCAACAATGCCTGCCGGACGCAGGATACCGCGGGGGCAAAGGCGCTTCTGGACGAGGCCGGCTGGGTGGACAGCGACGGCAACGGCATCCGCGACAAGGACGGGGTCGAACTGTCGATGCTGTTCCAGACCTCGACGAATGCGGTGCGGCAGGATTTTCAGGCACTGATCAAGCAGTGGTGGTCGGAAATCGGCGTGGAAACCGAGTTGCGCAACATCGACGCCAGCGTATTCTTCGGAAGCGATCCGGGCAGCCCGGACACGTTCCAGAAATTCTTTGCCGATGTGGAGATGTACGCAAACAATTTCGACGGCACCGACCCCGAGGCCTACATGTCGAACTGGCATTGCGACCAGATCCCCAGCCCCGAAAACCAGTGGCAGGGCAACAACATGCCACGCTATTGCAGCGACGAGTACAATGCGCTGGTGGACGAGATGCAGCAGACCGGCGAGTTGGAGAAGCGTGCCGAATTGGCCAAGGCGATGAACGACATGCTGATGCAGGACTACGTGATGCTGCCGCTTGTCGACCGAGGCCGCGTCTCGGCGCATTCCAACAGCCTCGGCGGCGTGGTGCTCAACACCTGGGACAGCGAATTGTGGAACATCGCCGACTGGTACCGGAAAGACGCGGACTGAGCCCGTCACACCGCAGCCCCGGACCAAGCCCGGGGCTGCAGATTGTCAAGATCGGCCGGACAGGACGCGCCTGAATGCTGACCTACACGATCCGCCGTCTGGTCCTGTCGGTACCCACGTTGCTGTTCATCGCGCTGGTCATCTTCCTGCTCCTGGAGCTGGCTCCGGGCGACCCGATGGCGCAGGTACCGCTGACGGTGCCACCGGAAGTGAAGGCGCAGATGCGCGAGGCGCTTGGGCTGGGCGAGCCCACCCATATCCGCTTCGGCAAATGGCTATGGCAATTCTTCGCGGTCGAGCCGATGGTGCTGGCCGACCGCCTTTTCGGCACCGACTTCTCCGAAGGCCTGCACCGGGTGATCAGCTGGCAGACACGCTCGCCGGTAATGGACATCGTGCTTCAGCGCATGCCTCAGACGCTTTGGGTGGTGGCGATGGCCTATGTTGTGGGCATCCTGATCGCCCTGCCCATCGGCATCTATTCCGCCTACCGGCAATATTCCGTTTTTGATCAGGTCGGCACATTCGTCACCATGGTGGGTTATTCGGTGCCGCCCTTCTTCTCGGGCGTGCTGGTGATCGTGATTTTCTCGGTGCAGCTGGGCTGGCTTCCCTCGATCTATGACACCACGCATCAGGTGACGGACTGGCAGAGCTTCGTGGTGCAACTGAAGCAGATGGCGATGCCGGTCATGGTGCTGGCGCTGCAGACCACGGCGCAGATCTCGCGCTTCATGCGCGCGTCAATGCTGGACAACCTGCATCAGGACTATGTGCGCACCGCCCGCGCCAAGGGCCTGTCGGAAGCGGTGGTGGTGATGGTGCATGTGCTGCGCAACTCGATGATCCCGGTGGTCACGGTGATCGCACTCGGCGTGCCGCAGATTTTCGGGGGCGCCATCATCACAGAGCAGATCTTCAAGGTGAACGGGCTGGGGCAGCTGTTGATCACCGCCATTCAGGCCAACGACCTGCCGATGGTGCAGACCGTGACCTTCATGCTGGCGGTGCTGATCGTGCTGTTCAACATCGCGGCCGACCTGCTCTATGGCCTCCTCGACCCGAGGATCCGCTATGACTGATCCCAAGCCCGACAGCCCCGGGCCCCGGACACCGGCCCCCACCCCGCTGGGCGCGCTCGCCGAGCCGCGGCCCAAGGCGCCCCCGCGCAGCCAGTGGCGCGACGTCTGGGACCAGTTCAAGCGCCACCGGGGCGCGCTGGCGGGCGGCATCCTGTTCCTGCTGATCGTCGCCGCGGTCTTCCTCGGTCCGCTCGTCTGGACCATCGACGCCACCTATATCGACATCCGCGCCCGCAACCAGGGCCCCACATGGGCGCATCCCTTCGGCACGGACCAACTGGGCCGCGACACGCTGGCACGGATGATGGCGGGTGGGCGCATTTCGATCTCTGTGGGGCTGATGGCGATGGTGCTGGCACTGGGCCTCGGCACGCTGATCGGGGTTGTGGCCGGGTTCTTCCGATGGCTCGACGGGCCGCTGATGCGGCTGACCGATCTGTTCCTGTCGCTCCCCCTCCTGCCGCTGCTGCTGGTGATGGTGATGCTGTTTCGCGAATCGCTGAACAGCACATTCGGGCCCGAGACCGGCATCTTCATCCTGATCGTCTTCGCCATCGGCGTGACCAGCTGGATGCCTACGGCACGGGTAGTGCGTGGCGACGTGCTGGCGCTGAAGGAGCGGGAATTCGTGCTGGCCGCGCGGTCCATCGGCACGACCGACGTCAACCTCATCACCCGGCACGTGCTGCCCAACGTGCTCTCGCCGATCCTCGTGTCGGCTACGCTGGGTATCGCCAACGCGATCATCACCGAATCGGCGCTCTCCTTCCTGGGCCTGGGCTTTCCGCCCGATTTCCCCACCTGGGGACGGCTGCTGAACGACGCCACCGTCTATTTGCAGGACTACCCCGAGCGGGTGATCTGGCCGGGACTGGCGATCTCGCTGACGGTGCTGTCGGTCAACTATCTGGGCGACGGGCTGCGCGACGCGCTCGACCCGCGCATCCGGGGGCGGTAGGGCCAAATAAGGAGAATGTCGCGGCCAGCGCGGCCCGAAGCGGAGGATTTGCCCGGCATTCCCCCTGCCCCGAAACGGCGGCTCCTCCCGACCCACCGAGACGGAACAGTTTCCCGGCTTCGACCACGTATTCATGACCCAGAATGCTTGATCCGGGCGATACTTCACGCCAAGTGGGAAAAAATTCCACTTCCCCGGCGAGGCAGCCATGTTTGAAGACCTCGGAGTCGAGTCCCTCACCGCCCCGCAGGCGGCCGTCTTTTTCGCGCTGGCCCTTGGGCTGGCCTTCGGGGGGCTGGCGCAGATCACCCGCTTCTGCCTGCGCCGCGCGCTGTTGGGAGAGGACCGGCGGCAGGCCGCCGGTATCTGGCTCATGGCGCTCGCCGTGGCGGTGCTGGGCACGCAAGCAGCCGTGGCGCAGGGCTGGATCGGGTTCGCCGACCACCGGTTCCTTTCCGCCGACCTGCCGCTTCTGGCCATCCTCGCCGGCGGGCTGCTTTTCGGCGTCGGCATGGTGCTGACCCGCGGCTGCATCTCGCGGCTGACGGTGCTGTCCGCCTCGGGCAACCTGCGCGCG
Source organism: Alphaproteobacteria bacterium (assembly GCA_030428025.1). Taxonomy (GTDB): domain Bacteria; phylum Pseudomonadota; class Alphaproteobacteria; order Rhodobacterales; family Rhodobacteraceae; genus Roseovarius. The sequence goes on along the minus strand of JAUIBJ010000527.1, from coordinate 133 downwards.
GGTCTTGTGGTGCTGGTCTTCGCCGTCACCGCCCATGCGACGATCAAGGGCGTACTGGCACCGCTGCGCGTGGGCCTGTCCTCGGTCACGATCGAGGCGGGCGGCGCCCTGCCCGGCCAGCCGCTCATATGGG
>JAUIBJ010000013.1 GCA_030428025.1 Alphaproteobacteria bacterium | reverse complement strand
CGTGAGCTGAGCGGTAAGGTGACAGCCTCGCTGCGGCGCAACGGGTGATGGCCCGGACCAAATTGCATCGCCCGAAAGCGCAGGCAGAGAATACCGCTTTTTCCACCCGACTTCTTCAACAGAATCCGCCCTCTTTGCCAGATGACGCGAAACATCATTGGACGCTATTTCTCGGGTCCAAGTCGACTCATCTGGCTTTTGCATTCCGGACCGACTGTTCGATCCTGCCCTCCTCCCTCGCACTCCTCAAGGGGCAACAACGGGAGGAGCTTGATGAAGATGAACGGGAGGCGCTAATCCAAGAGCGAACTGCGAGGCTCGACGAGATGGCAATAGGCCTCGTGCCCGCCGCCGAACCGCACCAAAGGTGGAGCAACATCCCAGCACAGCGACTCGATGGTGTGGCGACAGCGCCCGGCGAAAGGGCAGCCGTGCCCGCTGAAGCGCGCGGCGGAAATCGCTGCTTCGGCCTCGTCGATGCTGACATCCTGCGTCTCGAGCCAGCGCGGGTCCATCGCCGGAACGGAGGAGATGAGCAACTGGGAATAGGGATGGCCGGGCCTGCCCAGAACGTCAGCGCAGCGCCCCTGCTCGACCACCCGGCCGGAATACATCACCACGACCCTGTCGGCCAAAGACGCCACGCGCGAGATGTCATGCGTGATGAACAGGATGGAGACGCCTAAGCGGTCTTTCAGGTTGCGCAGAAGCTCGGTGATATTGGCCGCCACGATCGTGTCGAGCGCCGAGGTCACCTCGTCACAGAGCAGAACCTTCGGGTTTGCGGCGAGCGCCCGGGCGAGGTTCACCCGCTGCTTCTGCCCGCCCGACAACTCGCCCGGGTAGCGCTCCGCGAAGGCCTCGGGCAGTTCGACACTCGCGAGGATTTCCTTCAGCCTCTCATCCCGCGCCCGGCCCGTGAGGCCGCCGTAGAAGGCCAGCGGCCGCCCGATGATCTCGCGGATCTTCTGCTTGGGGTTGAGCGCCGTGTCCGCCATCTGGAAGACGAACTGGATGGCGCGCTGGCTGTCGCGACCGCGCGCCTCTATCGCGCCGGGCAACGCATCGTCTCCCAGCAGAACCTCGCCCGACGATGGCGGAAGAAGCCCCGCCACCACCCGCGCAAGGGTGGATTTGCCGGAACCGGATTCTCCGATGACCCCGAGGATCTCGCGGTCGCGGATATCGAGGTGCACATCGCTCAATACCTCCTTTCCGCGCCGCCCGAGCCCCCGGCCCCCATAGGCCGCCGAACGGATATCCACATGGAGAGCGACCTGCGCGCGCGTCTCATCTGCGCTCTCATCCGGCAAGGTGCTGGCAACGGGCGTGCTGCTGGCCGCCGCGATCAGGCGGCGCGTGTAATCGTGGCGCGGTGCCGAGAGGATCTGCCCGATCGGCCCCTCCTCCATCACCTCGCCGCCATAGAGCACCACCACGCGGTCGGCCACCTGAGCGACGACGGCCAGATCGTGCGACACGTAGATCGCAGCGGTGCCCTCCTGCCGGATCTGGTTGCGGAAGGAGCGCAGCACGCCCAGTTGGGTGGTCACGTCGAGCGCGGTCGTAGGTTCGTCGAGCACGAGGAGATCCGGCCGGCACATCAGGGCCATAGACGCCATGAGCCGTTGAAGCTGGCCACCGGAGAGCTGGTGCGGATACCGCTGGCCAATCGTTTCGGGTTCGGGCAGATCAAGGCCGCGAAAGAGCTCAACGGCACGCACCCGCGCCTCTTCGGGGGTGAGCACACCGACAAGCACGCTGGTCTCGAGCACCTGTTCGCCCACCGTCATAGCGGGGTTGAAGGCGGCTGCCGCGGATTGCGCGAGATAGGCCACGCGCCGCCCCCGCAGGTCGCGCAGCGCAAGCGGCGCCATCCGCAGGATGCTCTCACCCGCCAGGGTCAACTCGCCAGAGGCGATGCGCAGGCCCGGCTTCGTGTAGCCCAGGGCCGACAGCGCTAGCGTTGTCTTGCCGGAGCCGGATTCGCCGATGAGCGCCACGACCTCGCCCCGTCCCACCGAAAAGGACACATCCTTCACGATCCGCGTGGGCGGGCCCGGGCCGTCGGTCTCGATCACGAGGTTCCGGGCTTCGAATGCGGGCGCCGCGCTCATATCATCCTGCGCCCAATATCCTTGCCGCCCTTGGCCGAGAGGTCGTCCACGATCAGGTTGATCGGCACCGTCAGGGAGGCGATCGCCAACGCCGGGGCTAGGCAGGCCAGTGCGCCACCGGAGAAGCCCCCGGAAAGGCCGGTAAGGTTCTCGCGCACCATCGAGCCCCAGTCCGCCGTGGGCGGTTGCACGCCGAGCCCCAGAAAGCTGAGGCTGGAGATGAAGATCACAACGTAGACCACGCGGATGCCGAAATCGGTGGCGAGCGGCATGGCCACGTTGGGCAGGATCTCGCGGCGCACGATCCACCACTTGCCCTCGCCCCGCGCCCGGGCGGCCTCTACGAAATCCATCACCACCACGTCATAGGCCAGCGCCCGCGCGATACGAAAGACGCTCGAGGCGGCAACGATGCCGGCAAGGATGATGAGCAGCGGCACCGAGGTGCCGATGGCGGCCACGAAGATCAGCCCCAGCATCAGGCTCGGAAAAGAAAGGATCGCGTCGTTCAGGCGGCTCAGGGCCTCATCCACGATGCCGCGCGAAACCGCGGCGAGAATGCCCAGCGTGATGCCGATGAGATAGGACATGAGCGTTGCGGCCAGCGAAATGCCGATCGTGGTGCGCGCGCCGTAGAGCACGCGGGAGAGCACGTCGCGGCCAAGGTAATCGGTGCCGAGCGGGGTCTGCGCGCTCGGTGGCAGAAAGCCCGGATCGGCGTAGAACTGCCCGCTCGGGTCTTCCTCGATGAACTCGGATTCGCCGTAGGGCGCGAGAAAGGGGCCGATCATGGCGATCAGCACCCAAAGCCCGACGATCACGAGCGCGGCACGGCCCACCAAAGAGAGCCGCCGCCCCCGCCCCGCGCCGGGGGCGGAAATCGGCGGCGCATCCGCCGCGCCCTTCTGTGACGCGCCGCTCACTTGGGATGCCTGATGCGCGGGTTCGAGACGATCGCGGCAATGTCCGCGGCGAGCATGAGCAGCACATAGGTGGAGCAGAAGATCATCGCGCAGGCCTGCACCAGCGCCATGTCGCGTGTCTGCACCGCGTCGATCATCAGCTTGGCGATGCCGGGATAGGCGAAGATCGTCTCCACCACCACGACACCGCTCACCAGATAAGCGAGGTTGAGTGCGATCACGTTGAGCGTGGGGCCCACGGCATTCAGCAGCGCATGGCGCAGAATGATCCGCCTGCGCGGAACGCCCTTGAGAATGGCCATCTCGATATAGGGCGAGCTCAGCACGTTGAGAATGCCAGCCCGCACCATGCGGATCATCTGCGCCGATACCACCACCACGAGCGTGAGGATTGGCAAGGCGAGCGCGTGGAGGCGTTCGAGCAGCGTATCCTCCGGGCCGATATAGGCCACGGCGGGCACGAGCCCTGCCCCGACCGCCAGCACGAGAATGAGCAGCACCGCGATCAGGAAATCCGGCAGCGCGATGAGGCCCAGCGTGCAGGAGGTGATCACCCGTTCGATCCATCCGCCAGAGTGCATGGCGGCCAAAAGGCCAAGCGCGATGGAAAGCGGCACCGAAATCACCGTGACGATCCCGGCCATGAAGAGCGTGTTGCCGATCCGTGCCGAAATCAGACTGGCCACCGAGGAGCCCCCCGCAAGCGACATGCCAAGATCGCCCGAGAGGAGCCGGCTCATCCACATGCCGTATTGCACCACCGCCGGCCGATCGAGCCCCATCTGCTTGCGCAGCGCGGCGAGCGTTTCCTCCGTCGCGGTGCGCCCCAGCCGGATCTCGGCCGCATCCCCCGGCAGGATCTGCGTGGCCACGAAAACCAGCACAGAAACGATCCAGACGAGCAGAAGCCCGATCAGGATGCGTCGGAGGACGAGCCACCACATCATCGCGCCAAAGCCCCCGGGGAGAATTCCACGCGCCTGTAGTCGGTTTCGCTCGGAGGGCCGGGCGCGATTTCGAGATAAGGCGCAGCGGCCAGCGCATAAATGACCGAGCCGGAGGTATACCCCATCACGCCGCCTTCGGGGTCGAGCCTCCGAGAGACCGGGTGATCCCGGTCTTCGCGCGAGGCGAGCAGCGCCTTGATCGCCTCCACGCTCGGCTCCGCGCTCATGGCACGAACATGCCGTTCGGCGCAGGCGTGGCGTGCCAGCGAGTTCTCGGGCGAGCGCCGGTAGGCACCAAGCGCGATCGGAGCCTCGTCGGTATTTGCAAGCGCATGGTTGGTGTGCCAGACGCGCCCGTGATCGTCCGGGTCGGGCCAGTATTCGGCCACCGCGTGCGCCGAACACTCGAGCGACACCACGCGCTCGTCGCCGCCGAGGATGTAGTTCTGCCCCGAGGCATGTGGCACGTTCTTGAGGAACCGCACCGCCGCGTCGAAACTCTTCTGGCCCAGCACGCTGCGCGACACGAAGGCCACCGGCAGGCCCTTCCGGCTGCGGGAGAGGCGGATGAGGGTATTGCAACAGACGCCAACGCCCGCGCTGTTCATTCCCATGAGCGAGATCAGCCCCGCAAATGAGAAGATAAGCCGCTCCAAACCGTCTTCGCTCTTCACCCGCAAGAGCACCTGCCGGCCCTCGGACCACGCGGCGATATCCATGTTCTGCGCAAGGTAGGTGGGCCGCGCGCCCTCTCCCGCGATACCGAGCGCGGTGCATTTGTCACCCCGATCTTCGCCGCCTGCCGCCGCGCGGCGCTGCTCGCCGAACCACCATTCCTCGTCCATCAGGTTGAGGGCGAGTATCGTGTCGAAGGGCTGGTTGGCTGCCTCGGCGATGCCTTCGATCTCGTCGAGCAGGTCGGTCGCATGCTGCCGGATCGCAGGCAGGAAATTCGTCTTGCGCAGGAACTCGGCCAGATAGGCCTCTGCCGGAAGGCCCTGATCGACCTCTAGCTGGCGGCTCCAGCAGGCCACCACCTCGGCGATGCGCTCCCGCTGCGCCTCCCCGTAGGCATGGCCGCGCGCGCGCCCCGGGCCGGAAAGCTCGACGATGGGCAGGTCAGCTGTCTTCATGCCCGCTCCGTTCGGCCACCATGCCGAAGGTGTCGATTTCGACGACCATGCCCTCATAGGCGAGGAACGGCAGCGGCACGGTGGTGGTCGCGATGCCGTACGGTCCGGTTTCCCGCTCCTGAAGCGCCGCGGTATCGGGCCGGCCGGTTTCCTCGCTGTCCACATGCACGGTGAGCACGCGACACACCTCGTCGCGCCCGCATCCAAGCGCATCCATCACGCGGGCCATGTTGGCGAAACTGCCCGTCACCTGCGCCGCCACGTTATGCGCGTGGATGGCCTCGCCCTTCGTGCTCAGCATCACCTGCCCCGTCAGGAACACCATGCCGTCGCAGACCAGCCCATGCTTGTAGGGCAGCGGCGTGTGCCAGTCCCACATTCCCTCGATCCAGGCATGCTTGCGGGGCAGGCGCTGGCCTTCCTCGCCCAGCATGGCAATCGAAGAGAGCTTGATGGTGACATCCTCGCGCGCGTGGCGCGGCACCGGCAGGCCGGTGGCCGAAGGGCCCGGCTCGGCGAAATAGGAGGCGCAGGCAAGCGCACCCGGCTCGAAATCTTCGATGCCGACCGCGCCGGAATACCAGCGGTTCATCTTCACCACATCGCCCCAATCCGCCCCGAAGCCCCCCAGAACGGTGCCGATCTGGCGCATCACCTGATGGGTCTGCTCCGCGAGATTGCCCGGATGCGCCACGGTGCCGTCGGGCTCAAGCGGGCCGAGCGAGGACACGAAGATCATGCGGCCCGCCCGCAGCCCGTGCACGAAGGGCGCCGGCAGGGGCAGGCTCGCCCCGGAGGTAAAGGGCAGGCTGGGCACCGGACTGCCATCGGCCCCGCAGATCGCCACGCCCTCGATAAGCACGCAAGCCTCGGCATCGTCGAGATGGGGCACGGGCACGAGGCCAAGCGTCAGAGCCATCTCTCCCGGCAGATGGGTGGCGAGCATCCGGGCAATCTCGCCTTCATCGGTGCCCTCGTCGAGCCTGTAAAAACAGTTGAGCCAAACGAGCGCCTCTAGCCCGCAGCCCACGCGGTCAAGCGTCTCGCGCAGCGCCTCGACGCAGGCCGCGATCTGCCCGGCATGGCCGCTCCCCGCCGCCGTGATACCCGACGCCCAGACCATCCCGCGCCGCCGCACCGCCAGAACCCGCCCGGCTCCATCGCGCAGCACCTGTTTTTCGTCGCTCATCCGTGGCGTCCTTTCGAGGTTTCCGGCGGCACGCGATCAGTTCGAAATCATCGCCTGCACGTCGATCTGGATCTGGCAATCGGGATGCGGGCTGTAGGGCACCGGCACCCCCGTGGAGGTTCCGCCCGGTTTCGTCATGTAGCTCGAGCGGATCATCGCGTTTTCCGTGAGCGCATCGACCGAGGCCGCGCCATTATACCAGCATTGCACCTTGTTGACGTGATCGTAGGTCGCGCCGAGCGAGCCGAGGAGCTTCACGATGTTTTCCATCGCCATGCGCGTCTGCGGCACCATCAGGCCGGGTTCGGGCGCGGCCCCTTTGCCATCGAGCGCAAGCTGGCCACTCACGAACACCGCGTCGCCGCGCCGGAGCGCATGCACGAAGGGCCAGTCGCCCGGCCACGGCCACGGCGCAAGTTCCGTATCGGTGCGCGCGCTTCCATCGACGACGAGCGTGGCATCGAGTTCTATCCGATGCGGCCCGCCGAGACGCGGCAGGGGGATGAAGCTTACGGCCGGTCCCTTGGCTCCGAAAGCCGTCGCCAGCGCATCGCCCGCCACCTTCCAGTCCTTCGTCTCCTCGCTGCTGGCATAGTAGACATAAACCTGCGCAACGTCCTCGGGCGCAGCTTTGGCCGCCTCCAGGCTCCGCCGCAGATGGGTCACCGCCGCCGCGCATTGACGCTCGAAGGTGTCATGCGGGTTCACCTCGGCGCCGCTGCTCTCGTAATAGAGTCGCGCGCCGGAGCCGAGCATGCCGGGCGCGGGCGCGAAACGCTCCTGCGCCGTGCCATCCTCCCGCGCGAAAGCGAACCCGTCGATCTCGATCATCATGCCGGGAAAGGCAAGGTCATCCACCGGCATGCAGGTAAGAAGCGGCTGCGCGTCGGCCTCGAACCGCGCCAGAACGGCACGGCGCACCTCCTCTTCCGCCTCCTTGCCGCCCACGTAAAAGGCGGCGAGCTTCACCACCGAGGCCAGATCGGCCCTCGCCCCCCGCAGGATCATTTCGAGTTCGTTCATGGTGATTTCGAGCTGGCAGGCCAGATCGAAGGGCGCGCGCTGCTGCCCGTTGCGGTCGAGCGCGACGACCCCCATCAGCGAGATCATGTCGTCGCAGCGGTCGGTCTGCGAGGCGACCACGTCGCCGAAGTTGAAATGCCATGTCTCTTCGGGCCAGTTCCGTGTGCGCTTCATTGCTTGTCTCCAGGAATATCCGTTCAGGCCAGAAAGATGTCGCGGGGCACGGCGGTGAGGATCTCGCACCCCGTCTCCGTCACCAGCACCGGGTCGCCCAGCGCCACGCCCACGCCCGCCGCCTTGTCGTCGAGCACAGTATGCACGAGGAAGGTCATCCCAGCCTTCAGAACGTGATCGTCGGTGAGCTTGATCCGCAGATTGTCGAGCCAGGTCGGCGGGTAACCCACGCCGATGCCGTAGCCCACATGCCGCTTGCGCCCGCCGAGGCCGTTCCGCTCGTATACCTCGTTGATCGAAGCCGCCACCTCGCGCACGGGAACGCCCGGCGCGATCTTCTCGATGCCGCGCGAGATCGCCTCGTCAATGAGCCCATGCATCCGCCGCTGCGCGTCCGATGGCGGGCCCACCGAGGCGCTGCGCATGGCCACGGCATGGTAGCGGCTGTAGCAGGACCCGATCTCGATGGTCACCGGCTCGGGCGGCGAGATCGCGCGCCGCTGCGCGCCGCCATGTGTCTGGTAGAGCGTGCGCGGCCCGGTTTCCAGCGTGGGGCCCACCGCCTGATATTCCGCCCCGGCCGCGTAGAGCGCCTGCGCGATCGCCGCATGCACCTCGCATTCGCGCACCCCCGGACCGAGCGCGCCGAAGCCCGCCCGCAGCCCCGCATCAAGGCACCGCCCCGCCTCGCGCATCAGCGCGATTTCGGCGGGGGATTTCTCTAGCCGCAGGTCCATGACCGGGTCGGACAGATCGACCAGTTCCAGATCGCCCGCCGCCTTCACGAGCTGCGCGTAGTAGAAAGGCAAAAACCCGTGCGTCTTCGTCTCGATCCCGATCCGCCTGTCCCGACCCCCGCCACTTTCGGCGATGATTTCGAAGGTCATCTCGGCGGGGTTATTGGCATCGTCGTCATACCACGCGCGCACGTCGTCCACGATGGAGGTGCGGGTGACGATGAAGGCATCCACCGACCGCGTGAGATAGGTGCAGGGTCGACCATCGGCATAGACGATGAGCACCTGGTAGACAGAGTAGCCGATCTGGTCGTAGCCAGTGAAATAAAACATGCTGTCCTGCCCGAAAAGCAGCATCGCATCGACACCTTCGCGCGCCATAACCGCCCGAAGCCTGCCCAGCCGCGCCTCGTATTCCTCGGGCGCGAAGACGAGAACCTTTGCAGCTCCGTTATCCATGTCGTGATCTCGTTGTCAGGAGTTGGCCCGGTCCGACCTCGTCTGGCCGGACCGGAAAACGTGTCTTGCGTCAGGCGTCGATCCAGACGCTTTCCGGCAGTGCGCCGCTGCCGAGCGGCCCGAGCGGGATCTCGGGAACGCCCTGCACATGGCTCGCCTTGCCGTCGACGAGATTGGGATGCGCGGCGATAAGCGTGCCCGCCCCGTCGCGGATCATCCGCTGCATGTCGCAGAACATCTCCGACCGAATCGCCGCATCCGGCTCGGCCCGCGCGGCCAGAAGAAGCTCGTCGAAGGTCTCGTCCTTCCATTGCGACTCGTTCCACGGCGCAGTCGAGGCATAGGCGAAGGAGAGCATCGTGTTGGCGGTAGGCCGCATGTTCCAGTTCGAAACCATGAGCGGCTGCTTCATCCACACGGTGCCCCAATAGCCATCGTTGGGTACGCGCTTCACCTCGAGATTGAAGCCGATCTTCTGCGCCTCGCGCTGCAGCATCAGGCACATATCGACGAGACCGTTGCCGATGTCGGCGGCATGGATCAAGGCACTCGTCACCCCCGATTTCTCGAGGTGGAACTTCGCCTTGTCGGGGTCGTAGGCGCGCTGCTCGAGATCGGCGCAATGCTCGTTGTAGGCGGGCCCGATAGGGTGATCGTTGCCGATGGTGCCATGCCCCTTAAGAATGGTCTGCACCACGCGGTCGCGCCGCTGCAGATACTTGAGCCCCATCACGAAATCAGGGTTGTTGCCCGGCTCGCGGTCGAGCATGGCCACGATATCCGAATAGGCACCGGAGGGGATGGAGACCACATCCATGCCGTCGGTTGCCTCCACCTGGTCGATCAGGTTGGGGTCGATGGCCATGATCATGTCGACATCCCCGGCGAGAAGCGCATTGACCCGCGAGGTGCTGTCGGTGATGGCGAAGCTCTCGAACTCCTCCACATGCGCCGTTTCGCGCCAGTAGTTCTCGTTGCGCCGCCCGATGGAGCGGATCCCGGGGCTGAACTCCTCACAAACGAAAGGCCCCGTTCCGGCAGGTTTTTGGAAATGCTCTCCCGAAGCGCCATCCTGCACGATCTTGAAATGCGCCGTGGCGAGAATTGCCGGAAGGTCTGAATTGGGCGTCTCCAGAATTGCCTTGACCGTATGGCTATCAACCTTCTGCCATTCCTTGATCATGCTCACCAGCGCCTTGGCGCCAGAGACGGAGTCCTCCCCCAGATGGCGGTTCATGCTGTAGATCACGTCATCGGCGGTGAGCTTCTTGCCGTCGTGAAACTCCACGTCCCGGTGCAGCTTGAAAGTAAACTCGGTCGCGTCGGCGTTGGCGCTGTATTCCTCGGCAAGTTCCGGGGTGAGGCTCAGATCCTCGTTGAAGCGCGTGAGCCCGTTGTAATAGGCTGCGCTGCGGTAGTAATCGAGGCCCGATTCCATCATCACCGGGTCGAGCGTGTCATTGGGGCCGTGCAGGTTGGTGGCGAGGCGAAAGCGCCCACCCTTCCTGGGTTCCGCCGCGCGCGCCGGGCTGGCAGCCGACAGAAGAGACCCGGCAGCGCCCGCCGTGAACCCCGCCCCCAGGAGCAACTTCATGCTGTCGCGCCGCGAGATGCGCCCAGCACCAAAGCCGTGCGTAACCTGCGCTGCCAGCACGTGTCTTCCCGAAGTCTTTTCATGATTGTCCATTCCGAACCTCCCTGGTCGCCAGGACGCCTGCGAGAGAGCATCGAGCGGCCATTTCGGGCAAGGCGCGGGGTGAGGCCGGTTTAGGCGCTCATCGGCCATTCCGTCATGGCGCGTCGAGGCGGTCAAAATCCCCCGCATTGCGACCCACACATGCACTCAAGCTACAGTGAGCTTAATGAATTTTGGAGTCTTATTTTTCACATTCGTGGATTTCTTAATCAAAATTAGACTTCCAAAGCCGTTTTTGGGGGTGAAATTGAAACTCATGCCTATGCGACGATCCCGGAGGCCCGCAACTCGGCGATCCGGCCGAACTGCCGGTCATTGCCGATGGCGAGGATGATGTGCCCATCCCGCGCAGCGAAGGCTTGATAGAGCACGATATCTGCCGGCCAGATGCGCGTGAGATCGAGCACGCAAAGCCCGGCAAGCGATCGCGGTGTTCGCGCAGGCCCGCTCATGTCACGCTCTGGCCTCGGGGCCCGGGCCGTATCCGGCCCGACCCTCACCCCTTCACCCGCTCGTTCGCAGGGTCGAGGAACGGCTTGAAGGAGGGCCTGGCCCGGAACCGCTCGCAGGCGATCTCGATCTCGAAACCGCCGGAGTCGAGAAACGACTTGTCGACCCCCTCGGCGCAATGCACGTAGCCCATGCCCAGCGACGCGCCGAGGCGATGGCCGAAGCCGCCCGAGGTGATCGAGCCCACGATGGCCCCGTCCTTCCAGATCGGCTCTTCGTGATAGAGCATCCGGGGCGGGCCCTCGTTTTCCAGCCTGAACTGCACGAGGCGCTTGGTGGGTTTGCCGGCCTCGCGGGCACGCTTCAGAACATCCGCACCGATGAACCCGCCGGGCTTGTCGAAATCCACAGCGAAGGAGAGGCCCGCCTCGATGGGCGTGTCCTCTTCGCCGATATCGTGGCCCCAGTGGCGATAGGATTTCTCCATCCGCATGCTGTTGATGGCGAAGAAGCCGCCATGCCCGAGGCCAAACTCCCCGCCCGCCTCCACGAGCGTGTCGAAGACATGCAGCGCGAAATCGGCGGGAATGTAGATCTCCCAGCCAAGCTCGCCCACGAAGGTCAACCGGCTGATCCGCGCCTTGGCATAGCCGATTTCCACCTCGCGGCTGGTGCCGAAGGGAAAGGCCGCATTGGAGAGATCCTCGCCTGAGACCTTCTCGAGCAGCGCGCGCGATTTCGGCCCCATGAGCGCCAGCATTGGCAACCCGGCTGAGATGTCGGTGGCGATGGCGTGGGCTTCAGAGGAGATGTGCCGGGTGAGCCACGACATGTCGCGCGTCTGGCTCGCCACCACCGTCACGATCATGAAGGAGGTCTCCGAAAGCCGCGTCACGGTCACATCCGCCTCGATGCCCCCGCGCTCGTTGAGCCATTGGGTATAGAGTACCTTGCCGGCCGGCACATCCACGTTGTTGGCGCAGATTCGGTTCAGAACCTCACAGGCATCGCGCCCGTCGACCCGGAACTTGGCAAAGCAGCTCTGGTCGAAGAGCGTGACGTTCTCCTGTGTATTGAGGCACTCGACCTTGCAATCGTCAAACCAGCTCTGCGGGCCGAAGGCATATTCGATCTCCGTCGAGCGGCCTTTCCCGGCGAAGAAACCGGGGCGCTCGTAGCCCGAGAGTTCGGTCATCGAAGCGCCCTGCGCGATCAGCCTGTCATGGAAGGGGCTCGTCCGCACGTTCCGCGCAGTTTCATATTGCTGGTAGGGCCAATGCATCTTGTAGAGCAGGCCCAGCGTCTCCTTCGTGCGGTCGAAGAGATAGGTCGAGTTGGACTGGAACGGCTGCATCCGCCGCACATCCACATCGGCCAGTTCCACCGGCGGGTGGCCATCGCGGATCCAGTCCGCCAGCGCCTTGCCTACCCCGCCAGACGAGAGAATGCCCACCGAGTTGAACCCGCAGGCGCAGAAGAGGCCCTGCACCTCGGGTGTCTCGCCCAGAAGGTAGCGGTCATCCGGCGTGAAGCTCTCGGGGCCGTTGAAAAAGAGCTGGATGCCGGCATTGGCGAGCGCAGGCACCCGGCGCACCGCCATGTCGAGGATAGGCTCGAAATGGTCGAAGTCTTCCGGCAGGCTGTCGAAACAGAAATCCTCGGGAATGCCCTCGTGCCCCCAAGGCTTCGCCTCGGGCTCGAAGCAGCCAAGCAGCAGCTTGCCCGCGTCTTCCTTGTAATAGGAGCACTCGTCGGCCACGAAGAGCACTGGCAGGTTCTGAGGCAGGTCGGGGATCTGCTCGGTCACGATGTAGAAATGCTCGGCCGCGTGCAGCGGCAGCGACACACCGATGCGCGCGGCGAACTCGCGCGACCACATGCCGCCCGAGATCACAACGTTCTTCGCGCGCACCTCCTCGCCATTCGCGAGCTTCACGCCCACCGCGCGGCCGCCTTCCACCAGCACCCGTTCCACCGGTGTGTCCTCGAAAATCTTCGCGCCGCGCATCCGCGCGCCTTTCGCCATGGCCTGCGTCACATCTGCCGGGTTCACCTGCCCGTCATTGGGCATCCAGATCCCGCCGCAGATGTCGCCCGTCTCCACCAGCGGCCAGCGCTCGCGGAGCTCGCCCGGCGTCACCACGTCGGCGGCAAGGCCGAAATTGCGCGCCATGGAGACGCCGCGCTTGAGTTCCTCGAAACGCGCCTCGTGTGTGGCGAGGCGCAGCGCCCCGTTCTGCTTGAAGCCGGTGGCCTGGCCTGTCTCGGACTCGAGCTCGCGAAAAAGCTCGCCCGTGTATTTCGCGAGCTCGGTCATGTTGCGGGTGGCGCGCAGCTGCGTCACCAATCCCGCCGCATGCCACGTGGTGCCGCAGGTGAGCTGCTTTCGCTCGAAGAGAACGACATCCTCGATCCCGGTCTTGGTGAGATGATAGGCAATCGAGCAACCGGCAACGCCTCCACCGATGATCACCACATCTGCGTGACTAGGTATCGACATGAACGTTCTCCTATTTCCTCACGCACCTAGGGCCGAGCGGTTCGCATAGCCGCCGACAAGCAGGTTTTCCAGTATCGTCATGTGCTTGCACAACGGATCGCCCTGAGACACATGCACAAGCCCCATCTGCGCGATCCGTTCGGGAGCCGTGCCGAGTACATCCCTGCAATCCAGCCGAACCGCCTCGGTGCAGCTGGGCAGACTTTCGGCCGGGCCTTCGTGCAGCTTCGCGCCATTATGCAGGATCTTCACCCTGTCGGCGAAAGCGGGCATGAAGCTCATGACATGCTCGATCACCACGATGGTGGTGCCATGAACATCGCGCAACTACCGGAAGACCGCCGCGCAGGCCTCGATCTCGCTCGGGTTCCGCCGACATCAATTCCTACAGGCCACATCATATATTCCCCGCTCTCCAATAGTGAATATTTATTTTTAAAAATTCACTCTTGTTTGATTTAAGTCAATCATTATTCTTATCCGCGAAAAACGTTGATGCGAAATAGGCGTCAGCCTCGCATTTGCACGCACAACATGGGCGGCCGGCATGGAACAACAGCCAGTGCCGCAGGGCAAACGGCTGGATCAAAACGCTATTTCAGGTTGGAGAGAGCAAGCCGCGGGCCCTCAGTAGGAGGGTGGGGTGATCGCCCAGATCACCACGGTCGTGTCGTCGGTCGGGTTTGAATAACGGTGCGGGAGCCCGCTGGAAAACGCGAAACTGTCCCCTTCGTTGAGTACGATGTGCTGTCCATCCAGCCAGAGATGCAGCACGCCCGAAATGACCACGCCCGCCTCCTCGCCACGGTGGGTGTAGGTTTCGGATCCACTCTCCGAGCCGGGCTTGAAGATGCAGCGCAGAAGCTCGATCTCGCGCCCGAGATTGGGCGAGAGCAGTTCATCCGTGATGCCGCTCGAGAAATGGAGGCGTCGCCGCTTGTCGGCGCGCACGACGAAATCCTTGAGGTTCTCCTCGCCCTCTTCGACGGCCCGGAAGAACCAACTGATATTGACCCCGAGCGCCCGGCTGATGGAATGCAGCGCCTTGATTGACGGGCTGGAGATGCCGCGCTCGATCTGGCTGAGATAACCTTGCGAAAGTCCCGTAAGGGAGCTGAGCTCGGTCAGCGTGGTATCCCGCGCCTTGCGCAGGTTTCGGATTTCGTCGCCCACGCCCTTGTCGACATCGAGCACGTCATTGACCCGCAAGACTTCTTCCTCGACCTCAATTGCGCCACGCAAGTTCGACGGACGGATCATCTTTGGTTCGGTCTTGCCCATAGCACTCGCCTTCGGAGTCATCTGCACCATCAGGTTTGACTAGAAATAGCGGCGAATGTCAAAAACTCCATGCTCCGCAAAAATCATCTTGAAATAGTTTCGCAAGTTTTTCACATTTGTGAAAATGTATATTAGCGCTCCACGCGAAATGGCCTTCCCGTGCCAGCCGAGAAACGCATGACACCCTTCGAGAACCTCAGGGTCCTGGACCTTACCCATGTCCTGGCGGGGCCCTATGCCACTTATCAACTCGCCATTCTGGGCGCCGAGGTCATTCGGGTCGAAGATCCGGGCGGCGACATGGTGCGCCCGACAGGCGGGCGCGTGGAGCTTCGGATGCAGGGCCTCGGCACCAGTTTCCTCGCACAGAATGCCAACAAGAAATCCGTGGCGCTCGACCTCAAGACGGCCGAAGGACGCCGCGCGGCCTTCGCGCTGGCCCGGCAGGCGGATGTGATCGTCGAGAACCACCGCGCCGGCGTCATGGCGCGCGCAGGATTGGACTACGAGAAGGTCGCGGAGGTCAATCCCAAGGTCATTTACTGCTCCGTGACTGGCTTCGGGCAGAAGGGTCCCGGTGCCGGGCATGGCGCCTATGACAACGTCATTCAGGCGGCTTCCGGGCTCATGGGCCTCAACGGCACGTCAGAGACCCGTCCCGTGATGATCGGTGTGCCCTTGCTCGACTATGCCACGGGTTACGCCGCCGCCTTCGCCATTTCCGCCGCGCTGCTTCAACGCGAGCGCACCGGGCGTGGACAGCGGATTGACGTGTCGATGCTCAATGTGGCCATGACGCTGATGAGCAACATCGCCGCGCGCGAACTGGACGGAGACCCCTTCACGCCCCGCAACGGCAATGACGGCCCCAACGCGGCCTACGGATGCTACGAGACGGCGGAAGGCCACCTGATGATCGGGGCCTATTCGCCGAAGGAAAGCGCGCGGCTCTTCCGGTTCCTAGGCGAAGACGACGAGGCCCGGATCGTCGAGGGATTGAAGGTGGAGGAGCTGCCGCAGCGCAAGGAGGCGCAGCGTGCGATCCTCGAGCGCATCCTGCCGAGCCGTCCGGCCACCGACTGGGTGCAGGCGCTGCAGGAGGCCGGCGTGCCGGCGGCGCGCGTCAACAGCGTGCCCGAGGCCATCGCTATGGCACGCGCCTCCGGTCAGCAGGTCTTTGCTCCGCTGCCCCGCGCCCCGCAATTCGAAGACATGACGGTGGAAGTTCCCGTGGCCGGCTTCGCCTTCGAGCATGGCGGCCCCAAGCTGCGCCGCGCGCCCGCGCTCCTTGGCGGCGACACCGAAAATGTCTTGCAGCAGATCGAAAGTAACGGAGACCCTTGGGCATGAAGGCAGCCGTATTCCGCGAACCGGGCGTCGAAATGGAGATCGAGGAGGTGTCCATCGACACCCCGGGCCCGCGCGAGGTGCTGGTGCGCACCGCCGCCGCCGGACTGTGCCACTCCGACCTCCACCAGATCGACGGGCATTATGCGAGTCCCCGTCCCACCATCCTCGGCCATGAGGCCGCCGGCGTGGTCGAGGCGGTCGGCTCGGAAGTGTCCCGGTTCAACAAGGGCGATCACGTGATCTCCTGCCTCTCGGTCTTCTGCGGGCATTGCAGGCATTGCGTCTCCGGACGCCCCTATGCCTGCGAGAGCGGCGAGATGATCCGCCCGCAAGGCGCGCCGCCCAGGCTTTCGACGGGCAGCGAGACGATCCACCAGTTCTACCACCTCTCCGCTTTCGCCGAGATGATGCTGGTGCACGAACACGCCCTCGTGCGGATCAACCCCGCCATGCCGCTCGACAAGGCCGCGCTGATCGGCTGTGCCGTGGTCACTGGCGTGGGCTCGGTCATCCACACCGCACGGATCGAGGTCGGCGCCACCGTGGCGGTGATCGGCTGCGGCGGCATCGGACTTTCCGCGATCAACGGCGCGCATCTCGCCGGGGCCGGGCGGATCATCGCCATCGACGTGGTGCCCGAGAAGCTGGAGCTTGCGCGCCGCGTCGGCGCCACGGATGTGGTGAACGCACGAAACGCGAAGCCGGTGGAGGCCGTGCGCGAGATGACGCGGGGCGGTGTCGATTGCGCCATCGAGGCAATCGGGCGCGTCGAAACGATCGAGCAGGCCTTCGAGATGACCGGGCGGTCGGGCACCGCCGTGGTCATCGGCATGGTGTCGAAAGAGGCGAAGATCTCCATCACCGCCAACGATCTTCTGGGCGACAAGCGCCTCGTGGGTTCGCGCATGGGCTCGAACCGCTTCATTGCAGACATGCCGCGCTACGTGGATTTCTACCTAGATGGCCGGCTCAAGCTCGATCACCTGCTCGCACGCCACATTGCGCTCGAGGAGATCAATGCCGGCATGGCCGACCTGCGCAGCGGTACGCAGGCACGCTCGGTCATTCTCTTCGCCTGAGTGAATTTTTTTAATAAATTTTTCACTTTTTTGTAGATCGCATCGCGCGCCCGGTGCTAAACCTCTACAACCATGTGAGCAAGGGGAGGCAAGCGCATGTCGAGCCTTTGGGCCTTGATTGGCAAGCGGATTGCCCTCGGCATACTCACGCTCTTCCTCGTCTCCATCATCATCTTCGGTTCCATCGAGCTTTTGCCGGGCGATATCGCCTCGGCAATCCTGGGGCAGGCCGCGACGCCTGAGACTTTGGCCGCCTTCCGCGAGGAGCTTGGCCTTGAACAACCCGCAATCCAACGCTATTTCACGTGGCTCTTCGACATCCTTCAGGGCGATCTCGGCCGGTCGCTCGCCAATGGCAAGGAAATCTCCGAGATCATCGCCAACCGGCTGGGCAACACGGTGTTTCTCGCGCTCTTCGCGGCGGCGATCGCGATCCCGCTCGCGGTGACGCTAGGCATGATCGCGGCACTCTTCCGTAACTCGATCTTCGACCGGATGATCAACGTCTCGGCCCTGAGCGCGGTCTCCTTCCCGGAATTCTTTCTCGCCTATGTGCTGATCCTCGTGCTCGCGCAGAGCGGGCTGTTTCCCTCGCTTTCGCGGATCGATCCCGGCATGCCCATCCTGGACCGGCTCCACGCCACATTCCTCCCCGCCATGACCCTTACGCTCGTGATCACCGCGCACATGATGCGGATGACCCGTGCCGCCATCGTCAACCTGCTGGCCTCTCCCTATATCGAAATGGCTCATCTGAAGGGCATCCCCGCGTGGCGGGTGATCTTCCAGCACGCGCTGCCCAACGCGCTCTCGCCCATCATCAACGTGATCGCCATCAACCTCGCCTACCTCATCACAGGCGTCGTGGTGGTGGAGGTGGTCTTCGTCTATCCCGGCCTTGGGCA